>NZ_AKIL01000037.1 GCF_000309485.1 Milkweed yellows phytoplasma str. MW1 | reverse complement strand
ATAATTTTTTAATGTTATTAAAATAGTTTTAATTACTTAATGTTAATTAGTTAAAAGATATCGTCATATTAGCAATTTTTATCCAACAAAGAAATAATCAAAATAAGATTTAAGGTGTATTTGAGGTTTTTCCAAAATGAATTCTAACTTAAACCAAATGTTTGTAAAATCTAATTTATACCCTAAATTAATTCAAAATAATATCAACACTTTAAAAGAATTGATTTTTTATAAACCTAAAAAATATCAAAATTTCCTTTTATCTAATATGAACCAAGCGATAGATAAAGAAATAATTAATGTTATAGGAAAAATTGTTAGCGAACCTATTTTATCTAAAGACAATTCTGATAAAAAAAGACTTAATTTTCAAATCTTAATCCATGATGATGTAGTTTTCGATGTTGTTCTTTTTAATAAATTTTATTTAGCAAATTTCTTAAAGATAAATAAAAATGTTTTTATTAAAGGTAAATGTAATTTATATAATAAAAGCATTACTGCTTCGTTAATTTCTTTTGATTTAAAAAACAAAAATAAAATAAAGCCTGTGTATGGTATTAAAAATATTACTGATCATTCTATCACCACTTTTTTAAAAAATATTTTTAACAAACCGCAATTAAAAATCAAAGAAAATTTAAGTCCTCTTTTTTTAAAAAAATACAATTTAATTGACAGAAAAGAAGCTTTAATGAATCTTCATTTGCCCAAAAGCCAACAATTACTTCATAAAACTTTAAAACGTTTTAAGCATGAAGAAGCCTTAAATATAGCACAAAAATTATTTGAAGAAAAAAAGAAACTTCCTTTTAAAAAACCTTTAAATTATGGTAATCATTATATTAAAACAATGATGCAAAAAATCCCTTTTTCTTTAACTGATAACCAAAAAAAAATAGTCAAAGATATTTACGGCGATTTAAAACAAAATTATCCTACTAAAAGGTTAATTCAAGGCGATGTTGGTTCAGGAAAAACTATTACTGTTTTTTTAGCCGCTATTGCAGCCATTAGCGCCAAAAAACAAGTTTTAATGATGGCTCCAACAGAAATTTTAGCTAAACAACATTATTTAAATTTTACTAAATTATTTCCCGAAATTAAGACTATTTTTATCACTTCTAAAAGTAAACAGAAAAAAACTTTACAAAAAGCTATTTATAATAATGAATATCAAATGGTTATTGGTACTCATTTGCTGGCGAATACAGAATTTCATGATTTAGGGTTGATTATCATTGATGAGACTCATAAGTTCGGGACTGATGTGAAAGATAAAACTTCTTTTCAAAATCTTCAAGCAGATGTTTTATATTTAACAGCGACCCCAATTCCTAAAACTTTAGCGGTCATGTATTTTGGTTTATTAAAAACTTCTTTATTAACGGAAACTCCTTATGCTAAAAAAAATATTATTACCGAAAGATTCCCTTTCGAAAAAATCGTTCCTTTATTAAGAGACAATCAAGCTAAAAACGAACAAACTTATATAGTAGTTCCGGCTATTAAACAAAATGCTAAAAAATTCAACATTGAAACCATAACTTCTTTTTTAGAAGAAGAAAAAATTCAACATCTTTATGTTTTACATGGTCAAAAAAATAACAAAAAACAAGAAGAAATTATGGCGGGTTTTGTGAAAAATCCTCAAGGAATCTTATTAGCTACTACTATTATTGAAGTAGGAATTGATGTTCCTAACGCAACAACCATTGTTATTTTAGGAGCCGATCATTTTGGTTTAAGTCAATTACACCAATTAAGAGGAAGAGTAGGGCGAAATGAAAAACAAAATTATTGTTTTTTAGTCCCTGAAAATCCAGCAGATAACCAACGTTTAAATATTTTAGAACAAGAAAGTAATGGTTTTCAATTAAGCGAATTTGATTTAAAAAATAGAGGTCCTGGTGATTTTGTAGGTAAAAAACAAAGTGGTTATTTAAAATATCATTTTTTAAATGTAGCGACAGATTTTAAAATTATTTCTCAAGTACAAAAAGATTTTGAAAATTTAGAAAATAAAAAGAGGTTATTATGATTAAAATAGCAGTCGACGCTATGGGAGGCGATTTCGCTCCTGATTCTATTATAAAAGGTAGTTTAAAAGCGTTATCCGAAGAAAGAGATTTGTATCTTTATTTATATGGCGATAAACCGCAAATTCAAAAATTTTTACAAAAACATATTTCTTCTGAATTGCCTGAAACTTTACAAGAAAGATTGAGCATTATCCACACGCCTCATTATTTAGATATGGGTGTTAAAAACATGAGAGAAGAAATTAGAGATAATTCGCAACATTCTATGTTTTTAGCTTTGCAAGCGGCTAAAAATAATAAAGTAGATGGTGTTGTTTCTGCCGGACCTACACAAGCTTTAATTTTAGCCAGTTATTTAATTATCGGCACTATTCCACCTATGAAAAGAATCGCTTTAGCTATCATTTTCCCTTCTTTAGATGGTAGAACAAGAATTTTATTAGACGCTGGAGCTAATATCGAAATTAAAGCTGAAAATCTGTTATTATTCGCTATCGCTGCTTCTATTGTGGCTCAAGAATTATTCCATATCGAAACTCCCATTGTTAAAATGTTAAATATCGGTTCGGAACTGAATAAAGGGAGAATTTTAGAAATGGAGACTTTTGATTTATTAGAAAAAACTCCTCATGTTGTATTTAAAGGGAACGAAGAACCGCAAAATATTTTATACTCTGAGGCGGATATTTTATTAAGTGACGGTTTCACCTCCAATATGATTGTTAAAACATATAAAGGCGTTTTTGGCACCTTAATGAAAAACATAAAAAACGTTTTAACAGAAAATTGGTTCAAAAAAATTATTAGTAAATTACTTTTTCAAAAAAAACTTCAAAACATTAAAAAAAAATTAGATAGCAAAGAAATTGGAGGAGCGATGATTTTAGGTTTAAACAAAATTGTTGTTAAAGCTCAAGGCAACTCCGATTATTATTCTTTTTATAATGCTATTTTAAAAGCGAAAAAATTAATAGAAAAAGATTTTTTAACAAAACTTTCTCAAAAAATAAAAAATTGAGATCACATAAGGAAACATTATGTCTATTAAACAGTTATTTAAAAGATTAAATATCAAACCCACAAATATTTCTTTATACATTAACGCTTTAACTCATAGTTCGTACGCTAATGAGAATAACGCCCAACACAATAATAACGAAAGATTAGAGTTTTTAGGCGATTCGATCATTAATTTCTTCATGGCTAGTTATTTATATAAAAAAAATAAAGACGATGAAGGAGTCATGACCAAAAAAAGATCTCAAGCAGTTTGTGTAGATTCTTTATTGATTTACGCTGAAGAAATTCAATTAAAAAAATATATTTATTTAGGCAAAGGAGAGAAAAAAAGATCCGTTCATAATTATTCTATTGTAGCAGATGCTTTTGAGGCTTTATTTGGCGCTATTTATTTAGATTTAGGTTTTGAACAAGCGCAAAAAACCTTTTATCACGTTGTTTTGCCTTGTTTAAATAAAATCATTAATATTATTGATTTTAAAACTCAACTACAAGAATTAGTCCAAACAAGAAAACAAAATATTACTTATAAAATCATTTCTGAAAAAGGTTTAGCTCACGAAAAGGAATTTGTGTCAGAAGTATATTTAGGTAAAGAATGGTTAGGAAAAGGCAATGGTAAAACCAAAAAAGCGGCCGAACAACAAGCTGCTAAAAAGGCTTTGACCAAGGTTTCTAAAGGAGGTATTTTAAAAAATGATTAAAATGTTATACGAAGAAGGTTTTTTAAATATAGAAAAAATTTTAATCCGTGAATTTAAAAAACTCCATTTAGAAATACAAGAATTAAGTGTTTTACTTTTTTTATTTGATTCTTATGAAAAAAAAATCTTTTCGTCCTCTTTTTTAGCTAAACAAGCGAACCTTTCTAAAAACGAACTAGAATCTATTTTAGAAAGATTAAGACAAAAAAATTTTTTTTCCATCCTACAAGATAAAAAAGATAATAAGATTATAGAAATCTTTAATTTAGATAATACTTTTGTTAAAATACAACAATTATATAAAGAGCAAGAAGCTAAAAGAACTGAAAAAAAACAAAAACACAATATTTCTAAAACTATTGAAAATTTAGAAACTTTAAAAGGCAGACTTTTAACTGGAAACGAATTAGAAATAGTGAAAAGTTGGTATTTAGAACAAAATTATACCCACGAAAATATTACCCAAATAATCGTTCAAGCTGGTTTAAATAAAAAAGATTCTCTCAATTATATTGAAAGAATTTTAAGCCAAACAAATCATGTAAAAATCAAAAATGACGATCAAGCGGATCAAATACTACATAAAATTTTTAAACAAATTAAAAAATAATGCATTATTATAACTTTATATAAAAAAATATGTTATAATTAAAATCGGTATTGGATCTTTATTGAAGATTTAATAATGAAAAAAAAGGAGATAATAAAATATTATGGCAGCAATGGATAAGCAAAATAAACAAAGTTATTTAAAAACTAAAAACGGCAAAATAGTTCTTGGTGTTGTTAGTGCAGTTGTAGTGCTTTTAACGGCAGTTGGTGTTTGGTTCTTAATGAAAAATTCACCTTCTAAAGCAGTTAAAAACTTAGACAGCAATTTAATATCTAAATGGGAAACTGTTTACACAGAAGCAATAAGCAAAGCGAAACAAGAAAATAGCGCTGATAAAAAAGTAGCAGCATTGAAAAAAGTTGTTACAACGTTAAAAACATATTGCAAAGATATGGAATATTTAACTAACGAAGAAAAAAACAAAAAACCTGAAGATACAGCTAAAAAAGCAGCTTACGAGGCAGCTCAAAAAGCAGCTAAAACAGTTAAAGATGCATTAGATGCAACTGATAATATTACTGGTAAAGACGATGCAGCAGTAACAGCTCTTAGCGACGCTTTAGACAAAGTTAAAAAAGACATATGTCAAACAGTAGTTACTCAATCTAAAACAGCTTACGGATTGTAATAATTTTTAAAAAAATTAATATTTTTTGAATACACAATAAAAAAAGTTCCTTTATTGGAACTTTTTTTATTGTGTATTTTTATTTGTATTGTATTTAATAGCAAAATTAATAAAATCTTTAAATAAAGGATGTGGCTTCAGAGGACGAGATAAAAATTCTGGATGAAATTGAACCCCTACAAACCAAAAGTGATTTTTTAATTCCACTATTTCAGGGACTTTTTCTTCTTGATTAAAACCAGAAACATTGAAATAAGGATCTTTATCAAAAAGAGGAAGATATTCTAAATTCATTTCGTAGCGATGACGATGCCTTTCGTTAATCACTTCTTGTTGATAAATGGCATAACTTCTACTATCTTTTTTTAATTCCGAAGGATAAAGACCTAACCTTAAAGAACCACCTAATTGTGTATTATATATTTTTTGAGTAATAACGGGATAAGGTGTTTTAGAATCTACTTCTGAGGAATTGGCTTGTTCTAATTTTAAAACATTACGAGCGTATTCTATCACCGCTATTTGCATGCCAAAACAAATGCCGAAAAAAGGGATATCGTTTTCACGAGCGTATTTAACGGCTTTAATTTTCCCTTCAACCGCTCTAAAACCAAAACCACCAGGCACTAGAATACCATCACAAGCATTTAACTGTTTTTGGATATTATCATTAGTTAAATATTCCGCATCAATCCATTTAATTTCAACTTTCACATCATGAGCGTATGAAGCATGTTTCAAAGACTCTTCGATAGATAAATAAGCATCATGCGAATCAATGTATTTCCCTACTAAACCAATAGTGATTGTGCGTTTTAAATGTTCTATTTTATGGATCAATTGTTTCCACTGAGATAAATCAGAAGTAGGAACATTTTTAATTTGGAAATGATCTAAAATAAAATCATCTATTTTTTGTTCGTGTAAATTAAGAATAATTTTATATAAAATATCAACATCTGTGTTATCAAAAATAGCGTTTTCTTGAACATCGCATAAAATAGATATTTTTTGCTTCATTTCTGGAGTGATTATTTTTTCACTTCTTAAAATTAAAATTTGTGGTTGTATTCCTAAAGATCTTAATTCTTTCACGCTGTGTTGAGTAGGTTTAGTTTTCGTTTCATTGGAAGATTTTAAATAAGGAATTAAAGTATTGTGTAAATAAAGGACATTATGGAAGCCTAAATCATAACGCATTTGTCTAATAGATTCTAAAAAAGGTAAAGACTCAATATCGCCAACAGTTCCACCTATTTCAATGATAATAATATCATAATCAGCGTTTGGAGCGATAGTTAAAACTCTATGCTTAATTTCGTTAGTAATGTGAGGAATGACTTGAATAGTTTTACCTAAATATTGCCCTTTTCTTTCTTTATTAATTACAGATTGGTATATTTGTCCTGTAGTGACGTTAGATTCTCTTGATAAGTTTTCATCTAAAAACCTTTCATAATGACCTAAATCTAAATCTGTTTCAGCTCCATCATTAGTAACAAAAACTTCCCCATGTTGATTAGGGCTCATAGTGCCTGAATCAACGTTAATGTAAGGATCAAATTTTTTCACAAACACTTTTAAACCGCGTTGTTTTAAAATTTGACCAATAGACGAAGTGATAATGCCCTTGCCTAAACCAGAAACTACTCCACCCGTCACGAAAATAAATTTAGGTTGTTTTTTATTTTTATTCATCTTTTTTCCTTTTTCCTATGGGAGAAAAACAATTAGATCACATCCAACATTTTCTCTATTTTATGTCCAATTGTTTCACCGATATTAATTTGGGTTTCAGCGTTATTTCTCGTATTGTTTAAAATATCTTGATCAAAAGCAACTTTATTCGGTTTAATCAATAAAACTACGGTAGAACCGCCAAAAGAAAAAAAACCTTTTTCTTGGCCTTTAACAAACTTACTGATTTCATGATTGTTGATTTTACCCACCATCATAGCGCCGACTTCTATTTGAACTACTTGACCAAAATTATGAGTATATAAAATATTATATTCTCTAGTATTTTCTTGTAGAACGTTAAATTGTTTAAAAGCTATAGGGTTCACTGTATGAAATTTACCCTTGATTTTAACCGTTTTTAGACCTAATAAACCATCATCTATAAAAATATAACGATGATAATCGTTAGCTTTTAACCTAAACATCACTAATTGACCATCTAAATATTCTGAAGCCAATTTATCATCTTTTAATAAATCACTTAAATGATAATTAACATTTTTAATAGTGTATACGCTATTATGATAAATAGGAAAAATACTAACTAGCCCTTCACAAGGGCTAATGAAAGTTGTTTCCTTTCTATCAAAAGACAGATGTTTATATTTTCGCGTAAAAAAATCATTATAAGAACGAAATTTTTTCTTTTCGAATAAATCCAAATCTATATTATATTCTTTGATTGTTTTAGAGATGTGAATTTTAGACAAAAAGGTTTTAAAATATAAACTAGCTAAATAATTCACAAATTTGGAAACAAGAATTTTTAAAAACAGTCTTTTCCAAAAGTTCTTTTCAATATTAGAATACAAAAATGTTTGTTGTTTGCTAGTAATCTTGTCCTCTAAAACATTCCCTTTTTTATCAACTATTTTTTTCATATAAACGACCTTTAATCATTTTTTGAGACACATTTCTAAGTATAACAAAATCAAAATCAACGTTAAAAATAACGCACTTAAAAAGAAATATAAAATATTTTTTGTTTTTTAAATTTAATTTTATCATAAACAAATAAAAAAGAAAATAACATGAGGAAAAAGAGATATATTAAAGGTGATAAACACCAATGAATATCCTTAAAATCTTTCCACAATTTACCTAATTGTAAGTAAATTAAAATTAAAAAAGGGAACAGAACTGAGGAACAAGTAACCGGAACGCCGATAAAAACTTTAGAATTTAATTCTTTATTTTCCTCCGTTAAAACGTTAAAATAAGCTAATCTAATTAAAGCTGCTAAAACGTATAAACTACCAAAAAAGATAAAAGCGAATGTTAAAGGTTTATAAAAAGTAGATTCCGAAGGAACCGCTTGTTTCAATAAAGAATAACCTATCGCTACTGGCAAAACGCCGAAACTAACTAAATCAGCCAAAGAATCAATTTGTACACCATATCTTTTTTCCAAAAGAGAACGGTTTTTTTTACTACGACTAACTATGCCATCAAAAATATCGCAAATTCCTGATATTAACAAAAAAACAGAAGCTAAGCCGATTTTTTTTTCTATAAAAACAACTAAACTGACGCCAATAAAGCCGCTTAGTAAATTTAAATAAGTTAAATATACAGTATAATCGTATATACCTAAGAACATTTTTTTAACTCCGCTTACTTGATAATACAACTTGTTGTTTTTTGTATTAATATTTTTTTAAATTATCATATGGGGAAATATTTTATTTATCGTATAAATAATCATATTCATCATTGATATCGTCTTCTTTGTCATCATCATCGCTCACAGAATTTAAATCCACTTGAGGTTTTTTGATATCATTATCTAAATGTTCTTCTGAATCAATATCTAACGCTTCTTCTACTTCTTCTTCGTGCTCATCGCTATCTTCATCATGAATATCATTATTTTTAGGTTTTAAAGTAAAATCTTCAAAATCTAAAATTTTATGATCGATATCTGTTTGTTCTTCATCATCTTTATCGTCTTTTTCAGCATAATACTCTTTATCCCATAAATGTAGATTGTCCGTTTTAACGCACCAAAGATCTTGACCATTAAAAACAAAAAGACCGCTTAAAACAATATCTAAATATAGTTGAGAAACTTTCTCCACATCAGTGAAATCTAATTGCTTAATTTGGAAAACTTGTTCCATTAATTGATAAATAGGTATAGATGTTTTATTTTGTTGTAAAATTTGATAAGAAATATCAACCATTGAATTATTAGGGTCGATTAGGTTCTTTTCGTCCTTCATTATAAATTGTTGTCCTCTTTCTAAGAAAATGATTAAAAGATAATAAAATTATCAAAAAGTGAATTCTAAATTTTCAGAAGCTTTATTAATGACTTCTCTTGAAGCATCTTCTACTTGTTTTAAAACTTCGTTAAAAGATAATAAAATGCTTTCTTGCAGAATATCTAAATTTTCAAGAGCTTGGGTGTTTTTAATACGAACATCAACAACTTGTTTAGTTCCTTGCATCACTATTATAACATCTCCTATTGTAGCAATAAATTCTTTGGATTCTAATGTTTTTTGCTCTTTTTGAATAGTTTCTTGCATTTTTCTTAATTTATCAAACATATTAGTATTAATATTCATTTTCACTCCTTATTATATCTTAATTTTTACTTTATCAAAACCAAAATATTCTCTGGCTAGTTTAATTAGTTCTAGTTCATTTTGTTCTATTTTGACAAAGGAGTTTTGTTCATAAAAACTATTGTCTAAATGAGATAAATCAAAATCCATCAGATTATTAGTTGTTTGATATTTATCATAAGCCACTTTGATCACTTCATCCCAATGTTTTGGCAAAATAACAAAATAATCATTAATAATAGTTTTTTTAGAGTTAAAAAGTTTCTTAATGTTTTTTTTCACATTAACATTTAATAAATTCTTATAATTATTCATATCCGAACAAGCTAGCAGCATTTCTTTGTTACGTCCAATCATCAACAATTTAGCTTCGGATAAAACTTTGGCAGAGACTTCTAACTCTAAATTGTCAGAATAAGTTTTTAAATTAGCCCATCTTTTGTTTAAAAGAGTGGTTATTTTATCATCTGGATTAAGCAGAATTTTTTTAATATGTTTTATTAAATTATTTTCTAATTCTATCGTTTCTTCTGAAACAATTGCCTTTTTGTTAGCCAGATAAGATTTTTTAGATTCTTTTTTAGCGTAAGGAAGGCCGTTATTAGAATATGAAGTATTATTGTTCCGATTATTATTGTTCACCACTGTATTAGTGTTTTTGACAGCGATAGAAGTCTTTTTGATAATTATATTTTTGTCAAAAAACAGATTATGTATTTTAATGAAGTTTAAAATTAAAGAATTTTTTTTAGTAGGGAAATGGATAATATTTTGTTTTAAAGTTAACAAGATTTCAAAAAATTCATTCCTTTTAGAATTGGTTAACAAACGGAATAAATTTGTATTTTCTTGAGGATTAGTCACATGTTCTAATAATAATTTTTGAAAAAAATCAATTAAATCATCTAAAAACGGTAAAATTTGCACATTAGGTTTCAAAATTAATTCTAAAAAAGCGATCATTTGGTTGATGTCTGGTTGAACCAAAGATTCGACTAATTGGTTGATTTTAATTTCTGAAATAACTCCTAACATTTTTTCAACATCTTTTTTTTCAATCAAGTTAGTTTTATAAGAACTGATTTTATCTAATAAATTTAAAGCATCTCGCACGCTTCCGTCTGAATAAGCTGCTATAGTGGTTAAAGCTTCATCAGTAATTAAAATTTTTTCTTCCTCCACAATAGGGTTTAATTTAGTTTTAATTTCTTCATCGGTCAAATTCGGTAAATGAAAATGTTGAGTTCGGGAAAGAATGGTTTTAGGAATTTTAGCTAATTCACTAGTTATTAAAACTAAAACAACGTTCAATGGGGGTTCTTCCAATAACTTCAATAAAGCGTTAAAAGCATTGCTAGATAAGACATGAACTTCATCAATAATATAAACTTTATATTTTAATAAATGAGGTTTATATTGAACTGTGTCTTTTAATTCTCTAATTTCATCTACACCATTATAAGAAGCACCATCAATTTCAATCACATCTAAATTTGCTTTTTGGTGGACCACTAAACAAGATTCACATTCATTACAACAATCTTGTCCTTGAGGATTTTGACAGTTAACGGCTTTAGCTAAAATTTTAGCCAAAGTGGTTTTACCTACACCCTTATTGCCGCTTAACAAATAACAATGATGAATTTTTTGCAATTTGATAGCGTTTTTTAAAGTTTTAATAACAACTTCTTGACCTACCATCCCATAAAAATTTTTAGGCCTATGTTTGCGATATAAAGCTAAATAAGACATACAAAAATAAATCCTTTTTCTTATAAATTCATTCTTTTACATTATATTCTTCCAAGAGGTTTTATGGAAGGGAGACGCCTAAAAATTTAACTAAATAAAGAATAAAAAAATTTTTATTTGACTACAAATAAAATCACGTCTTAATATTTTACCATATGAAAAGCCTTTTTTTCTAATGCGGTGCGTCTTTTTCTTCATTTTTCTGTTTCTCAAATTTTTTTACCGAGAAAAAGAGCAATTTAAAAAAAGAAAAAATTTCTTTTAAGGCTTTTTAGAAAGTCTAAAATGTGGTTTTTTTACCTTTTTACAAAGAGGCCTTTTTTCAGTTCAAAACGGAATAAAAAGTTTAAATTTTGCCGAAATTAGGTTGATTTAATGAACCAAACAAACGCTAAATATCGCACAAATATTTAAATTTTCCTAATTTAAATATGATAAAATTACTTATGTAATGAATAAATATTTTATTCATTTATTATAAAATGAAGATGTATTTTAATAAATCTAATAGAAAGGGTTTTTAAATAAAATACAAATGTTTTCGCAAAATAAAAATTATTTATCTAAATTTTTACAATTAACAGGGATTTTGTCAGTTTTCCTATTGATATTCTTCTCTCATAATAAGGTGTTTGGGGTTGACACAAAAACTCAGCTTATCAAAGAGCAGATTTTAGAAATAAAAAATAAAGACCAACAAAAAGCTGATATCAAAGCCAAAGCTGAGGCTTTATTACAAGAAATATCAACTTTTGAAACAGAAATCCAAAAAATCTTTACTACTGCCAATATAGAAAAGTTAAAACAACTTTTTGAAGAAATGCCTTTCGATAGTTTATCAACCGAAATAAATAATAAATTATCGACAAAAAACATTACGCCAGCTGATGATAAAACTATTTTGGAAAATATGCAACAATTGGTGAAAAACATAAAAGATCAAAAACAGAAGTATTTAAATGATGCTTTAGTTTTATCCAAAGTAGGTGAAAAAACTTTGGAAGAAGTTAAAACGGCGTTTCACAACATAATGAAACAAACTGAATTATTAGAAACCAATATGAAAAGTTTAGAAACTAAAAAAACAGAATTGAAGGGTGATGCTAATAAATTAAGTGATACCAATATCAATAATTTAAGAAATAAAATAAATGATCTTTTTACTAAAAGTCATTCTTCTAAATTGGAAGTTAAAAAAACGCAATTAACCAAAATTGAAACAGATTATAAAAAACTAAAAGAAGATGAAACATCCGAAACAAGCGATCAAAAAACCGATGAAACAACTGTTCAAAACAGCAACAAAGGTTCTGAAACTACTAAGGAAAAAGACGTTAAAAAGGAAGATGAAACATCCGAAACAGCTGCCACAACGAAAAAAAGCACTACAAAAGATGATGATAAAGAAAAAAGCATCAACGCTTTCCAAATTATAATTATAGGTGTTTTTGTCGCTATAATGATTTCAGCGATTATTTTTTTGATTTTACAACAAATTAAAAAACCTCAATCTAAAAGATAATAGGTTTCTTAAAAATAATAAACTTCTTTAATAAAAAAACATCTTTATATCTAAATAAAGATGTTTTTTCTTTTAAACGATAATAATATATAAT
>NZ_AKIL01000038.1 GCF_000309485.1 Milkweed yellows phytoplasma str. MW1 | reverse complement strand
ATTTTTTAAATTATTAAAAATTATTATACACAAAAAAAAAAAAAAACAAGTCCCGATGAAAAAGAACTTGTTTTAAGTGCGAAAAATAATCTTTATTTTGTTTTTTAAAAATATTTAGAAAAAGACAGAAATTAAGATATTTATTCGGAACGAAACATCTTGTTTTGAAGATGAAATTTTTTAATATTCGTTAAAATAGAAACAGTAAAGATCAGAGAAGATATAGTTAAAATCATTTTTAAGGAAAAATTCAATAAATTAAAAATTTTTGCTTCTTTAAAATGAAAATCTTTAATTTTATGATTATGAATTTTATTCAACATTTGCGCATGTAAAGTTGGTTTTATTTCGTTTTCAAATAAATGGCCCATTTTATCTTCTGTTAAAACTTGATAATGCAGCCCATCCAACAAACTGTTGTCAGTTATAACTACAATATTTTTCATTTGATGTTTTTCGATTTTATCGAATAATGCAATAGTGGATAAAGGTTTGACAACTTCTGATCTTTTAATATTACGGTAGTGGTAAAAACAAATAGAAAAAGACCATAAAAGGAGGACAATAAACATTATTGCTGTTTTGATATTGCAAAAATTTTTCCATTGTTGAGGTTTAAAGGATAATTTTTGTTTTTGATTAATCCATAAATAAACCAAAAAACCTATTTCCATCAAAGTCAACAGAAAAATCAACAAAACTATCATTTCTTTTTCTTGGTAAAAATCAACATTTATTTTAGATGTTGAATCGTTATTTAATTTTTTTAACTCTTGATTGTAAAGAAGAGAAGTTATCGTTTCTTTGTCTATAGAAGGGTTATTTTGTAATTCATGAGTTAATCGGTCGAATAAAGTTCGGTTAGAAGAAATAATCGCTTTGGCGTCAAAAAAACATTTAGTTAAAATTTCTTTCTTAGTTTCTTCTTTATCTTTGGAGGAAACTAAGTCATACCTTAATATCGCCAATATTTCATCCGCCTTATCATGAGCTTCTTCTAAATCTTCTTGAGTTTTATCAATCCAATCATCATCAACATTTTCACCAGCTTTACCTGCTAAAAGAACAGTTAGTTCTTTTAGCAATCTTTCTTTATTAGCGATATTTTCGTTTTGATTTTTATTAGTTAACACGATTAATTTATTGTTATTATGAGGGACTTTAGACAAAGAACTCATCCAATGGGTTTGTAAAACGCCATTGACTAATATTTTACCCGCTTGATGCAAGGAAACCATCCTTTTTTCATCTATATTATATTTTTTAGTCGTTTTAGATAAACCTAATAAAAGATTTTCTTTTGCTTCTTCAATAACTTGATGGTTGATCGAAGGAAGGTTTTTCTCTATTTGGATTAGAACTGCTATATTTAAAAGTGAATCTAATTGAGACATATTTAGACCTTGCGTTTCTTCAGCTAACTGACGTAAATCTATTTCTTCTAAGAGTTTTTTATTTTTAGCTTTTAATTTTAAAACTGCTTTGCGAGCGTTAATATCAGGTAAACCTACTTCAATTAAATAATCAAATCTTCCTGGCCTTAATAAAGCTTCATCTAAGATTTCTTTTCTGTTGGTAGCTGCAATAACCACCACAGGAACTTTATCAGATTTAGATTTAAAACCGTCCATTTGGGTTAAAAGTTCAATCAACAATTCTTTTTCTTTGTTATTGTTATCATTTCTTTTTCCTCCGAAAGTGTCAATTTCATCGATAAATAAAATACTAGGAGCATTCTTTTTTAAATCTTCAAAAAGTTTTTCCATATTTTTAGCCCCACCACCAATGAAATGAGGCAACAATTCTGTACCAGAAACAGCTTTCAAATTGACTTGAGCTTCTCCGGCGACCGCTTTGGCTAAATAAGTTTTACCTGTTCCCGGAGGACCGTACAATAAAATTCCTTTAGGTGTGTGAGTTCCCGCATCTTCGTATTTTTGAGGATTTTTTAAAAAATCAATAATGATTTTCATCAATTTTTTTCTTCTTCCATGCCTGCTACATCAGAAAAGTTAATGTTTTTACCAACTTTATCAGTTTTATTAGAATCGTTATTGTTAGAAGAGTTATTGTTGGTTGGGGCATCTTGTTTTAATGAAGTGGATGTTTCTTTGATTTTTTTAGGTTTATCTTCTTTTTTTGTTTTTTTAGGTTCTTGTCCTGTTGGATCTCTTTTTTGAGGAACTTTGCCTTTATTCTTGTTTTTTCCTTCTTTTTTCTCTCCTCTAGTTCCTTGTTCTTTTGCATCAACTATTGTCGGTTTGTTGGGATCAGGATTTCCACCAATATCATTTGTGTTTATATTTCTCGGTTTACCTCTACCAGCAACGTAATTGGCATTTATTTTTATCCAAAAAATCGACATTATCATTAAAATACTCAAAATTAGACATGTTTTAACAGTTTTATTCATTTGGAAAAAATCCCTTTCTTCAGGTTTTTGAAAATGATTTGACATAAATAATTTTACAAAATTTATTTTATCTCAAAAAAATCTTTTTATTACCAATTTAAGGATATATTGATGATTTATTTTCCCATGTTATAATGTTTTAAACAATAGAAAGAAACGAGCGCATCAATAAATAAGTTGATAAAAATGGAAAAAGGAAAGTTTTTGTGAAAATTATTTTATTTTTATCTTAAAAATTTATAATATCACACTTTTGAAAATAATTTGGGATTATTTGTTTTAAAGATGGTTAAAATGAGTAAAATCAAAGACAATAATATTTTTTTTACGACGTGATTTTAAAAAAGTTTATTATTTTTAGGGATACTTTTTTTAGATATCAGTAAAAAGCAGTTTTTATTGATATTTTGTCCCTTGTCGTAATGATGTTTATTTAAAAATACACATTAAAGGTTAAAAAATGTTAAAAATAAAAACCATCTTCATTAATTTATTGGTAGGGATTTTATTTTGGACACCTATTTTGATATTTTATCAAAACCAAATGATAAAATCTTTTATCCCTGTTAACAAAAACATTTCTATAGAACCAATTGTCTTAGATTTTGATCCACAAAAAATGATTAATTCTCATAAATTACCCAAAAGTAAAATTTGGAAAAATTATTTAAAAGGTGTTTCTGCTGTCGAAACAGCCGATCAATATGTTAAAAATTTTGTTTTAGTCAATAAAGAGAGCAATATCAAATATAATACTTTAGAGAAAAAATTAATTATTAAAAATATCGATGATTTAATCGATAAAAAAATTTATTTCGCTAGGACATATATTAAATTTAACCCTGGTTTTTACAAATTTAGAGATAGTTTTTCCGTAGGTATTCATTTTTATCTCCATTTAACTAAATCCGCCCAAAATTGTTATTTAATTATGTTAGAGCCAATAACCGACACTCTTTTATAAAAAAAATAGATGATTTTTACATCATCTATTTTTTTTATCTATTAATCATTAATCTTTCTTTTTAAAACTTTTTTCGCTATCTCTACCACTAATAAAGGGCTCATCGATAACATAAAAATGATGAGAAAGTCTCTGCACGATAAATCAGCTAATTGAAAGTTTTCTTTTAAAAAAGGAACGAATAGAATAATCATTTGTAAAAAAACACTAATCAGAAAGAATTTAATTAAAGCCCAGTTGGTCTGAAGCGAAAAAACCGATTTATGTAAATGCCTTAAATTAAAAACATGTACTAATTGCGACAAAGATAAGGCAAAAAAGGCGAAAGTTTGTCCGTATTTCGCTGCTTCCTGAGGATGCAACTTATAACCAATCCAAGCGGCTAAGAAAGTTAATAAACCTAAAAAGAACCCTTCTAAAGCTATTTTATAAAACAAAGTAGGAGTTAGTAAGGCTTTTTTAATATTACGTGGTTTTTGATTCATTAATTCTTTTTCTTTAGGTTCCATACCTAACCCTAAAGCGACTAAAGAATCGGTGACTAAATTAATCCAAAGAATTTGCAAAGCGCTAAGAATAACAAAATCATAAGTGAAAAAGAAATGTCCCAAACAAGTATTTAATAAAATAACAGTTATTTCACCCATATTACAACTTAAAAGAAAAAGAATACTTTTTTTAATGTTTAAAAAAATATTTCTTCCTTCTTCAATAGCGTTTTTAATAGTATTGAAATTATCATCTGTTAAAACGATATCAGCTGTTTGTTTAGTGATTTCCGTACCATTTACGCCCATAGAAATACCAATATCAGCTTGTTTGATGCTAGGAGCATCGTTCACTCCATCACCTGTCATAGCGACAATATGACCTAATTTCTGCCAATATTGCACAATTTTTAATTTTTGTTCTGGTTTAGTTCTAGCATAAACTTTAATATAAGGTAATTTAGTATTCATTTCACTTTCGCTCATTTGTTCCAACATATCTCCGTTAATAGCTAAATCGTGCGGATGTTTTAAAATTTGTAATTCTTTAGCTATCTTTTCGGCAGTATATAAATGATCGCCTGTGATCATAATAGGGATAATAGAAGCGTTGCGACAGTCTTGAATAGCTGCAAAAATTTCTGGCCTAATAGGATCTTGTATAGCAACCAAACCTAAAAAAACGATTTTATTTTGCAATTGGGACAATAATTCATCTAAAGTGATATCTTCTTGCAACCATTCTTCTTGAAAAAAATCAACATAAGCCACACCTAACACTTTATAACCTGTTTGAGTCATTCGTGTTAATTCATTGTTTATCAGATGCTCATTATTTAACTGTTTTTCCTGCATTTCACCTCGGCAATCTACATAGTTGGATAAATTACAGATTATTTCTCCAGCTCCTTTAATAATGATATATTTACGACTTTTTAATCGATGAATAGTAATCATTAATTTATATTTATCGTCAAAAGGAAATTCTTTAAGGCGTATATTTTCTTCTCTTAATAAATTAACATCTATTTGCCATAAATGAGCTAAATCAATAAAAGATTGATCTACAGGATCAGAGATAATATTATTGATCTTGTTATTTTGGTCTTTTTGTGTATTCGCATTATTACATAAGCAACCATATTGAACCAATCTTAAAACATCTTTGGGAAAAGGTAAAGCGCTATTAACCGAAAAAACTTTGTTCGATGTATATAAATGTTTAATATTCATTTTATTATAAGTTAAAGTGCCTGTTTTATCTGTACAAATAACACTCACAGTTCCCAAGATTTCTAAAGTTTTTAAATTTTTAACGATAGCTTTTTGGTTTGCTAATTTTTTAATTCCTAAAATCATAATAATGGTGATAATAGCTAATAAACCTTCCGGAATAACTGCTACCGCCAAAGCGATAGAAGAAAATAAAAAATGTTTTAAAACGGTTAAATCGATTTTTTTGCCAAACCAATAATGTTTCAATAGGTTTAACGAAAAATTGATTATAATTAAAAAAGCGATAATAACACTCAACAATTTAGATAGATGAGCAATATTTTTTTCTAAAGGAGTTTTAGTTGTTTTTTTTATTAAGGTAAATTGAGTAATTTTACCAATCTGAGTCTTCATTCCTGTAGCTAAAACCACTCCTTTGGCGTTGCCATACACCACGACTGTGCTCATGAAAACTATGTTAAAAGCATTAAATAAATTAAAAGGTGGATCGTTATCTTGATGTTTTTTAGCAACTGATAAAGTTTCACCTGTTAACACTGATTCATTAATTTTTAAATGGTTGGATTGGATTAACCTGATATCAGCCGGAACAATGTCCCCGGTTTCTAAAAAAACTATATCTCCTACGACCAGCTCTTCTTGCGAAATCAATTGTTTTTGGTTATTTCTTAAAACTTTACTATAAGGTTTGGTTTTGTTTTTAACCATTAATAATGATTTTTGAGTTTTATTTTCATAAATAACGCTCAAAAAAGCATTAATTAAAACAATGATTAAAATTAAAATACCTTCCAAAATTTCTTCTTTTTGATGGGAAATAAAACCCATTACAAAAGAGATAGCAGATGCTATTAATAAAAGATAAACAAACAAATCATTAAATTGTTTTCTAAATGTTTTCCAAAAGGAAACAGCAACCGGTTCTTGCAAACGATTAAAACCATCTTTTAAACGCTTTTGTTGAACTTTAGTATTATCTAAACCTTTTGCAAAATCGGTATTTAATGCTTTTTCTAATTTTTTGAGATTTAATTGGTAAAATAAGGATTCCATCAACGAGGAAAAACTTTCTAATAGTATTTTTTCATTTTATAGTCATTTTTTTAATTTAATCGTTTTTAACGCATAAAAAAATTTATCATTATCAACGCACAAAAAAAGAAGTTAAAAAAACTTCTTTTAAAATAGATTAAACTTTTTATAATTCTGGTTGTTCTTCAGAGTTTTGAGTTATTTGTTGAACTGGTTCAATTTTAGACACTTTAATTTTAGTAATAACTAAACCGTCATGAGCTAAACCATCAAACTTCCAATTATTATAAATTATTTTAATTTTTTCGTTATTTTCAGGAATTCTTTTAAATTTCCCTAACATAAAACCACTTAAAGTTTCGTAATCATCAATAGGTAAATCTGCTTTTAATTCTTCTTCTATATCGTATAAGTGAGTAGTTCCTTTGATGATATATTCGTGTTCAGAAATTTGGATAATTTCTTGGTTCTGTTTGTCGTATTCATCTTCTATATCACCTAGAATTTCTTCAATTACATCTTCAATAGTGACAATCCCAGCAGTTCCGCCATATTCATCAACTACAATAGCAATATGGTTTTGTTTCAATTGCATTTCTTTAAATAATTCACTAATGTTTTTAAATTCCATTACGTAATAAGCTTTGCGAAGGAAATCTTTAATGTTGAATTGTAAATGGTTTTTATCCACTTTCATTAACCCTTTAAAAACATCTTTTACGTGAACGATACCGATTATTTTATCAATACTTTCCTCATAAACAGGGAATCTTGTGTATTTTTCCGAACAAATCAAATCAGTTAATTCTTCACGAGTAACATCTGATTTAATAGCGATAATTTCTTTTCTATGACGCATTACATCCGAAACTTTGGTTTCATCAAAGTCAAAAATGTTTTGAATCATATTGTTCTCGCTACTATCGATAATACCTTTACGGTAAGAAGTGTTTAGCAAATATCTCAATTCATCTTCAGCTACAGCATCATTTTTTTTATGTGGATCCATTCCTAAAGCATATAAAATAATATTGCTTATCTGGTTCAATAACCAAACGATAGGTTTAGTTATGAAACAAAAAATATTGAACAGATCTAATAAAAAATAAGCTGTTTTCAAAGGAAAGTTTAAAGCTATTCTTTTTGGAGTAATTTCCCCAAAAACAATAGAAACAACAACTAAACCGATTGTGAAATGAATTCCTAAATCATTTTTCAAAAGATAACCTTGAACAAAGGTTAAAATATGAATCATTATCTGAATAACAGATAAAAAATGAGTAGGAGTTTCTTTTAATTTTTTTATTTTTAAAGCTTTTTTAGAACCATTTTTAATTTCTAAATTAATTTTACTTTCGCTTAAAGTTACTAACGAAATTTCGACCGCAGCAAAAAAAGCATTCAACAAAATTAATCCAAAAATCATTATATAAACGTTGAAATAGTCCACTTTAATTTATAACCTCTTTCTTATTTTTCGCACAAGCGAAAAATAGGCTATAAATAGTATTATTTAAATTCTCTGTTAAATCATCATTTTCCATATATCTAAGTAATCAAATCCCCTTTTATTTCCCTTTTTTTACTTTTAGGAAATAACTATTTTTATTCTAACATATAATATGACAAATGTCAAAGCATGTGTGATTTATCCTCAGAAGGATCTTCTTAGGATAAATTAATTTATTAATAAGCTCTAGCAAATAAAACTGTTTGGTTAGCTTTTTTATTGGTTACAGGGCAAATTTCTGTTATTAAAGGTTCATCTAAAATAACTCGAGCGGTAGCGCCTGTCTCTTTTTTAATAATTTCTTCAGCTTCATTTTCATAAACACTCATTTTAATATATCCTGTTTTTTGCAGATGTTCTTTAAATTCATCATAAGTTTTAGCTTGATAAGTATTCTTTGTAACATGATCAGAAGCTTTTTGATACATTTCTTGGTGAATTTTTTTTAATAGAAGAGGTATTGCTTCTAATAAATCTTTTTCAGCCACTTTTATTTTAGTAGAATTGTGTCTGATAAAAAAAGTTAATTCTCCATTTTCTAATTCTTTTTTACTGATTTCTATTCTTAAAGGTATGCCTTTAAGTTCGTGATTACTAAATTTCCAACCTATATTTTTATTTTGTAAATCTATTTTCACTCTATAAGAAGTGCTTAATTGTTGGTATAAAAGGTGCGCTTTTTTCGCTACTTGTTCGTTTTTCATTTGTAAAGGTACAATGACGATTTGTACGGGAGCGATATAAGGCGGCATCACTAAACCTTCGTCATCACCGTGAACCATAATTAAAGCTCCTATTAAGCGAGAAGAAATGCCCCAAGAGGTTTGATGAGCGAATTGTTTTTGCAAATTAGCATCTTGAAAAGTGATCTCAAAAGCTTCAGAAAATTTAGTTCCTAAATAATGCGAAGTTCCAGCTTGTAAAGCTTGTCCATCATACATTAAAGCTTCAATAGAATATGTAACTTCCGCGCCTTTAAATTTCTCTTTTTCGGTTTTTTTGCCAGAAACAAAAGGGATGGCTAACAATTCTTGACCTAATTTTTTATATAAATGTAAAATATCGAAGCTTTCTTTTAAAGCTTCTTCTTTTGTAGCGTGAACTGTATGCCCTTCTTGCCATAAAAATTCTTTACTTCTTAAAAAAGGTTTATTGGTTTTTTCCCAACGAACAACGCTGCACCATTGATTAAATAATTTAGGTAAATCGCGATAAGAAACTATTTTTTTAGCATAATATTGAGAAAATAACACTTCAGAAGTAGGTCTAATAATTAATTTTTCTGGCAGAGTTTTATCGCCTATTTTTCTGATAGTCATTGATTCAGGTGCGAATCCTTCAATATGTTGCTGTTCTTTTTGAAATAAACTTTCTGTAAATACTAAAGGAAAATACACGTTTTGATGGTTAGTTTTGTTTAATTCTTGATTCATAAATTGTTGAATCATTTCCCATAGATAATAACCATACGGCAAATAAATAAAAAAACCTTTGACATCGGAATAATCAATCAATTCTGATTTCAAACAAACATCTGCGTACCATTGACTAAAATTTTCATTACGAAAAGATACTTCTTTGACTAATTTTTTAACATTCATAAATTAGAATCCTTGTTTATAATTATTTTATTAACATTTGCTTATATTAATATTATATAACTTCATAACATTTATGTTAATAATTTTTGAAAAAAAGCTATTTTATCGGTTTTTTCCCATTCAAATAAATCATCTTGTCTGCCAAAATGTCCATCTCTAGCAGTTATTTGAAAAAGGGGTTGTTTTAGTTTTAATTGATTAATAATTCCTTGCGGAGTTAAATCAAAATTTTGTTGAATTGTCTGGATAATTAATGATTCAGGTACTTTATTAGTGTTAAAGGTATTAATAAATAAACCTACTGGTTGTTCTATTCCGATAGCGTAAGAAATTTGTAATTCACATTTATCACAAACACCAGCAGCAACGATATTTTTAGCTAAATATCTCATCATATAAGCGCCACTACGGTCTACTTTAGAAGCATCTTTACCGCTAAAACAACCGCCGCCATGATGAACTTCCCCGCCATAAGTGTCTTGAATAATTTTTCTACCTGTTAAACCAGCGTCCGAATCAGGACCGCCATTAACGAAACTACCAGATGGATTGACGAAAATCTTGGTTTTTTCGTGCATTAATTGAGGATCAATAACTGGTTTGATAACATGTTCTATAATCTCTTCTTTAATTTCTTCTTGAGTAATATTTTTTTCGTGTTGACAAGAAACCACAATGGCTTCTACATAAAGAGGTTTATTGTTTTCATCATAACAAATAGTTACTTGAGTTTTACCATCCGGCCTTAAAAAAGGTAAAGTTTGATTTTCTCTTAATTCTGTCAATTTTAAAGCTAAAGTTTTGGCTAAAAAGAAATTCAAAGGCAAAAAGGTTAGTGTTTCGTTGGTGGCATAACCAAACATTAAACCTTGATCTCCGGCGCCTTTATTTAAAACTGCTTTATTTATTTCTTCTGATTGTTCGTGAGTTAAATTAACGATAGATAATTCATCATAAGAAAAATTTTCGTTTTTTCTGTCATATCCTATTTGTTGAACAGTGTTTTTAATAATCTTTTCTACTTGTTGAGGAGCTAATGTAGAACTAGTTTGAATTTCGCCAAAAATGATAACTTTTTGGCTAGTAACAACTGTTTCGATAGCCACTTTAGCCTCTTGATCTTCGCTTAAATAAGCGTCTAATAAAGCGTCAGAAATTTGATCCGCTATTTTATCAGGATGACCTTTAGTTACTGCTTCGCTACTAAATTTTTTCATTTATTTTCTCCATAAAATTTTTTGTTTAAAATAATAAAAACATATTATAC
>NZ_AKIL01000039.1 GCF_000309485.1 Milkweed yellows phytoplasma str. MW1 | reverse complement strand
TTAATTATTATTATGTTTATAATGGTTAAAATAAATAAAATTAGGTTATAAAATGATAATTGTTAAAGGTTTAAATTTTAGTTACAAAGAAAAACAAATTCTTCATGATTTGAATTTTAAGATCAATCCTGGAACATGGGTTTCTATAACAGGCGATAATGGTTCAGGCAAGTCTACTTTAGTGAAAATTTTAATCAGTTTATTGCAATTCCAAAAAGGACAAATTATGATCAACGGTTTAGAATTGAATGAAGATAATTTGTCTGATATTCGTCCTCTTATGGGGATTGTTTTTCAAAACCCTGATTATCAATTTATCGGATTCGATGTACGAAGCGATATCGCTTTTGGTCTAGAAAACCAAAATTTACCAAGAGAAGAAATGCAACAAAAAATTTTTGAGGTGTCTCGTTCTTTAGGTATTTATGATTTGTTAGACAAAAAACCTCAAGAACTATCTGGTGGTCAAAAACAAAAAGTCGCTATTGCTTCTGTTTTAGCTATGGAACCAGAAATTATTATTTTTGATGAACCAACGGCTTTTTTAGATCCTCAAGGAGTTAAAGAGATTCATAATATTATCAAAAACATTCATCAACAAAAAAATAAGATTTTAATCACTATCACACATGATTTATCTTTTGCTTTACAAAGTGATGAGATTATTATTTTAGAAAAAGGTCATCTATTAAAACATGATAAACCAACAAATTTGATTAAAGAACCTTCTTTTTTGGAAAAATATTTTGTTAATTTACCCTTATCTTTGAAACTTTATTATGAATTATTAAAAAAAGATGAAAATTTATCTCATGAAAAAACAGAATCTTTGCGAAAAATAAAGGAAATCTTATGGCAATACAGTTTAAAAATGTAAGTTATTATTATGATAAAACAAAAACACATGCTATCAAAGATATTAATTTAAAAATTAATGAAAATAATGAATTTATCGCGTTAATTGGTCAAATTGGTTCGGGAAAATCTACTTTGGTTCAATTGATGAATGGTTTATTGACGCCTTCAGAAGGGAAAATAGAAGTTTTTGGGCAAAAAATAAATTCCAAAACGCCTGAAAAATGTTTATCTTCTTTGAGAAGTAAAATTGGTTTAGTTTTTCAATTTCCTGAATATCAACTTTTTGAAACAACTGTTTTAAAAGATGTTATTTTTGCGCTTAAAAATTTGAAAATAAATAATAATACTTCAGAAAAAAAAGCTATTGCTGTTTTAAAAAGATTAGGCATTGAAGAAGATTTATTTATTTCATCTCCTTTTAAATTATCTGGCGGACAACAAAGAAAAGTGGCTCTTGCTGGCATTTTAGTTATGGATCCTGCTATTTTAGTTTTAGATGAACCTACAAGAGGTTTAGATGTTAAAAGTCAAATTGAAATTATGAATTTTTTTCAAGAATTATTTCAAATAGAAAAAAAAACCATTATTTTTATCACTCATAATATAGATTTAGTATCAGAATACGCCAATAGAGTGATTTTGTTAGAAAAAGGTCAAATTATGTTTGATGGTTCTAAAGAAGACTTTTTTATGAATGAAAAATTCAATAAATTTGAAACTTATAAACCGCAAACTTTCCAACTGGCGTATTTTTTAGAAAAAGAATTGAACATCCCCTTTATTCCTGTTTATTCTTTTAAAGAAATGTTAAAATATTTAAAAAAATTTTATGAAGGAAATAATGGTTTAGATGATTAATTCCGATTTACAACAAAAAACTGATTTAAAGAAAAAATCTTTTTTATATAGCATTAATCCGGCGATTAAAATCATCACTATCATTGCGTTTTTTAAAATTATTTTTAGTTTAGATGTCTCTTTTTTTTTCAAAGAAAAAAAATTATTAGAAACAGTTTTATTTTTCGGACCTTTCGTTTTTCTATTTTTGATTTTATTTTTTTTGTTAATGCATCTGAATTTTTCTGTCGTTAAAATGTTAAAACGTATTTCTCATTTGAAATTTCTTATTGTATTAAGTTTAATTTTTCATATTTCTTTAAAAGAAGAAGCTGGAAGAGACATTTCTTTTCAAGTGTGGAATGTTTACTTAATATTGTTCAGTTTAGGGGCTTTTTATTTTGTTTTTAAAAAGATATTTCCGAAAAATATTTATTCTTTTTTGTTTGTTATCTTTTTCTTGGCAATGCCTTTTCTTACTTCTCGTTTTAACTTGTTGAAAACACACAAAATACCTTTTATACAGGCAGATTATACGGTTCAATTATTCTTGAAAAAAACAGATTTATTAAAAATTATTTTAATATTTATTAGGATTTTATTGATTTTAACTGTTATAACTTTATTTAACGAAACCACTTCTTTTATGGAAATAAATGATGGTTTGGAAATCGTTTTAAAACCTTTGAAAAAACTAAAATTTCCTTTAGAATTTTTTTCCATCATGATATCTTTGATTTTCATGTTTATTCCTTTTTTAATGGAAGAAACTCAAAAGATTATTAAAGCGCAAATGTCTAGAGGTTTGGATTTATATACTAAAAATTTATTTAAAAAGATTTATAATTTATTATCTTTATTAATTCCTATTTTTGTGATATCTTTTCAAAAATCTTTAGTTTTAGCTAATGCTATGGAAGCGCGTGGATATGTTTTAGGCAAAAAACGCACTAAATTAAATCATTATAAAATGACAAAAAAAGATTATCTGTTTTTAATAATTATTTTATCATTTTTTATATGGAGTTTTTTTTAAAAAAGGGGAAAAATATTTTTTTATTTTATGATTTATTATAAAATAAAAGAGAGGTTTTTGATTTGAAAAAATTTACTTATAAATTAGTTTTAAGTTATGATGGCACTAATTATCATGGATATCAAAAACAACCTAAATCAATCACAATTCAGTCCGTTTTAGAAAATGTTTTGTTTCGTCTTACGAAACGAAAAATTATAACTTACGCCGCTAGTCGCACTGATAAAGGGGTTCATGCTGAAGGTCAAGTAGTTCATTTTTATACTTCATTTTTGATTGATAATTATTTTTTCCAAAAAGCTTTAAATAAAGTTTTGCCGAAAGATATTAAGGTCGCGGAACTCTCTTTAGTATATGATGCTTTTCACGCTCGTTATCATACTAAATCCAAAATTTATAAGTATTTTTTTTCTAAAAAAGAATTAACGCCTTTTAATAACCGTTTTCAAACTTATTTTGAATCTTTGGATTTTACCTTAATTGAAAAAGCATTATCTTTAATTAAAGGCGAACATGATTTTTTTTTATTTACCAATAATAAAGACGAAAAAAAATCCACCGTTAAAATCATTTATGACGCTTTTTTAGAAGAAACCGAATATCAATATATTTTGGTTTTTCACGGTAAAGGTTTTTTAAAACATATGATTCTTTTTTTAGTAGGTTTTTTAATTAGGATCGGGCAGAAAAAAAAGAATTTATTAGACTTGGAAAATATGTTAAACTTAACATATGGTAAACAATTTTCTTATTTGGCTCCTCCTTGTGGTCTTGTTTTAACAAAAATTTTTTATTAAAAAGGTGTTTCGATATGTTTATTTCTTTTGAAGGCGGCGAAGGAACAGGTAAAACCACTCTCGCAAACGCTTTGTTTAAAAAAATGTTTCAAAAACATGCAGTTATTTTAACTAAAGAACCGGGAGGTTGTGAAACTAATCTTCCTATAAGAAGTCTTTTATTCAGTTCTGATCATAAAATAGACGTTCGCACGGAAGCTTTATTATACGCAGCCGATAGAGCAGAACATTTAGATAAAGTTATTTTACCAGCTTTAAAAAAAGGTCAAATAGTGATTTGCGATCGTTATCTAGATTCTTCTTTGGCTTATCAAGGTTACGCTAGAGAGTTAGGCGAAGAATTTGTTAAAAAAATTAATGTTATCGCGTTGAAGACGATGCCTGATATTACTTTTTATTTAGATTTAGAACCTCAAATAGGACTTCAAAGAATAAAAGACAAAAGAGAAGATAAAAGAGAATATTTTGATTTGCAAACTTTATCTTTTCATCAAAAAGTTAGACGAGGTTTTTTAAATTTGCATAAACAATTTCCTCAGAGAATTTTTAAAATTGATGCTAACCAGCCTTTGGAAGAAATACAATCCATCATTGAAATAGAAATACAAAGATTGTTTAAAATAAAATTATGAATAAAAAACAACGTTTATTAGAAAAATTTAAATTTATTATTGAACAAAAAAAATTATCTCATCTTTATTTAATAGAAGGCAGTGACGAAGAAGTTAGACATGAACTTATGATGGAATTAGTTCATGAATTTTTACAAACTTCTCCTTTTGACTCTCAATTAGAAAATTTAATTAAAAATTTTTCGTATCCTAATTTTTATCATTTAAGTTATAAAAAAAATAATTCCATTAAAAAAGAACAAATTTTGGAAATGCAAAATTATTTCAACCAAACTTCTTTGTTTCGACAAAAAAAAGTTTATGTTATTGAAGGTATTGAACATCTTCATGTTAAAGCAGCTAACAGTTTACTTTATTTTTTAGAAAACCCTATTAGTGAGAATATTTTAGGTGTTTTATTAACTAATAATAGCGATCTTGTCCTTCCTACTATTCTTTCACGTACACAAGTTTTTTCGTTAGATAATATGATGGAAGACAAAGAAGAAAAAAAAGTTTCGCCAGCAATTAATACAGGCGCAGTTTTAGATGACGTTTTAATCAGTTTATTAAATCGTTTTCACAACGGAACAGAAGATGTTTCAAAAAATAATTATTATTTAGAATTTAAAAAATTCTTTTTATTGTTTTTAGATAATTTTAAAAAAAAGAATGATTTTGTTTATTTGTTCGGGGAAGCTAAGTCTTTAACTGAAGATAAATTGTTTTTTAGTGATTTTTTAAAAATTATAATGCAATTTTTCTTAGATTTATATTATAAAAAAAATAATTTATCTTTTACTTTTCCTATAGAATTATTAGAAAAAACTTTTTTTGATGAATTATCTTTAGAACATATTAATAAATATTTAGAGATATTAGAACAAATAGAGCAAAAGAATGTTTTTGTCAATGCTAATTTTTGTTTTATGACTTTATTTTTAGAAATAGAAAAACAAAAGGAGTTTTTAAATTTAACTTAAAATTTAAAAATCATTAAAATATGGCAATAATACAAAAAACCTTTATCGAACCGAAACCAACTTTATATTTGGTTTCCACTCCTATCGGCAATATGTCAGATTTAACCTTTCGTGCGTTAGAAATTTTAAAAAAAGTTGATTATATTTTGGCGGAAGATACCAGAAGAGCTCATAAAATATTAGAATTTTATCAATTTAAAAACAACTTACTTTCTTTATATCAATATAACGAAAAGCAAAGGGTGCAAAAGATTTTATCTTTGTTAGAGAGCGGCAAAGAAATAGCTTTAATTAGTGACGCTGGTACTCCTTTAATTAGCGATCCAGGTTTATTGTTGGTTCAAGAAGTTAAAAAAGCAGGTTTTTATGTTACTTCTGTTCCAGGGCCGGCGGCTTTTTTGTCCGCCTTTAGCATTTCTTCTTTTGATATTCCGTTTTTATTTTTAGGTTTTTTAACTAAAAATAAAAAAGTTAAAACGGAAATATTATTAAAACACCGTTTTTTTGAAGGATCTTTAATTATCTATGAATCTCCTTTAAGAATTAAAGACACTTTACAAATAGTTCAAATGCATTATCCTCAACGTAATGTTTCTGTATCTAGGGAATTAACAAAAAAATTTGAAACCATTATTAATGGCGATATTGATAGTGTTTTATTAGAAGAGTTGAAAACTAAAGGAGAATATGTTTTAGTCATTGAAGGCAATAAAAAGTCTTTTTCTTATCAAGATTTTTCTTTAGACGAACATATTATGTTTTTTTTGCAACAAGGTTTTTCGGAAAAAGAGTCTTTTTCTAAAGTCGCTAAAGTGAGGAATATTTCTAAAAAAGAGATTTATCAAAAATATAAAATTCAAAAAGATAATGGTATATATAATGTATAAAAAGGAGATTTATTGTTTATATGAAAGTTAAAAAAAAGAAGTTTTACATTTCTACTTCTATCGCTTACGCCTCAGGCATTCCGCATATTGGTAATGTCTATGAAATGATTTTATCCGACTCAATAGCACGCTTTAAAAAAATGGATCATTATGATGTTTATTTCCAAACAGGAACCGATGAACACGGTCAAAAGATTGAAAAAAAAGCTTCTCAAGAAAAAATAAATACTCAAGAATATGTAGATCATATTTCTTCTGAAATTAAAAGAATTTATGATTCCGTAGGGGTTAATTATGATCATTTCGTGAGAACGACCAATGATTATCATAAAAAAACAGTTCAAGCGATCGTTAATAAACTATTAAAAAAAGGCGATATTTACTTAGGAACTTATGAAGGTTGGTATTCTGTCGTTGAAGAGAGTTATATAGCAGAAAAAGACTTAATCAACGGTAAAACTGCTAGTGGTGAAACACCAGTTTGGTCAAAAGAAGAAGTCTACTTTTTTCAATTATCGAAATATCAAGAGCGATTATTAACTTATTTAAATGATAATCCTCATTTGATTTTGCCTAAAGAAAGAAGAAAAGAAATTTTAAATTTGTTAAAAGAAACTTTAACTGATTTATCTATTTCTAGGATTTCTTTTAAATGGGGTATTCCTTTAAGTTTTGACCCTAACCATGTGGTTTATGTTTGGATTGATGCTTTAAGCAATTATATTACCGGTTTAGGTTTTCAACTGTCTGAAGACGGACAAATCTTGCCTAATGAACAATTTTTAAAATATTGGCCTTGTGATCTGCATGTCATCGGGAAAGATATTAGCAGATTTCATTTGATTTATTGGCCTATTTTATTGATGGCTTTAGAAATCCCTCTACCAAAACAATTTTTAATTCATCCTTGGATTTTATTCAATAACAATAAAATTTCCAAATCGACTAATAATGTGGTTTATATAGATGATTTGTTAAAGTTTTTTTCTGTTGATGCTATTAGATATTTTGTTTTACACGAAATACCTTATGTTTCTGATGGAACTTTAAGTTATGAACTTTTATTAGAAAGATATAACGCTGATCTTGTGAACACGATAGGAAACTTGTTAAGCCGCACTTTAGGCATGATTAAAACTTACCGTAACACTCAATTAACTAAAACAGCGACAGAAGAAAAAGATGATTTTAATTTGCCTCAAAAAGCGCTTGATACTGTGAAGTTGGTTAAAAAAACAATGAATTCTTATCGAGTGGCGGAAACGATGGAACATATCATTCAATTAGCTCGTTATTCTAATAAATATGTGGATATTGTTGAACCATGGAAAATTGTTAAAGAGGAAAATAACTCAGCCAAATTAGATGTTTTTTTATATAATTTAGTCGAAACTTTACGTTTTATAGGTATTTTATTAAAACCCTTTTTGCCTGAAACATCTGAATCAATTTTAAAACAAATTAAAGCAGAAGAAGAAACTTTTGAAAGTTTAGAAGAATTTGGCATCACTCAAACCAAAGAATTACAACCCGGAGAAAAATTGTTTGAACGACTTGATAAAATTGATTTATAAATAAAATTCGTCTTTTCGGGTAAATAATTCTTTTTCCAAAAACCATTTGAACCTCTTTTAAAGAAAAAAATACTTCAAATAAATAATTATTTGAAGATGTAGCAGATCGGAAGAGCGGTTCAGC
>NZ_AKIL01000040.1 GCF_000309485.1 Milkweed yellows phytoplasma str. MW1 | reverse complement strand
TTAATTTTAAAAATTTATGAAAAATAAAGGATTTAAAAGGTTATTTTATGAACCCAAACATTATTGAATTTAAAAAAAAAATAACGACTTTAGAGGATCAAATTGCAACAGATATTCAAACTATTAACGATATTAAACAGTTATACCAAGCCGAAGTAGAATATATTGGTAAAAACGGTCAAATAGCCGTTTTATTGAAGGAATTAAGAAATTACTCTTTAGAAGAAAAAAAAACCATCGGGAAAGCTATTAATCTTTTAAAACAAAAAATAAACACTTTATTTCAAGAAAAAACATATGTTTTAGAACAAGAACAATTAAACCAACAATTAAAAGAAGAAGAAACGGATATTTCCTTACCTTCTTTTCAATTACCAGTCGGAACCATTCATCCTTTAAATAAAATCCTCGAACAAGCGGAAGACTTTTTTTTAGGCATGGGTTATTCTATTTATGATGGTAAAGAAATTGTGAGTGATTTGTATAATTTTGAATTAATGAACATTGGTAAAGAACATCCAGCAAGAGACATGCAGGATTCTTTTTATTTAAATATTACCCCTCAATCACTCTTAAGAACCCACACTTCTTCTGTCCAAATTCAAGCTATGTTAGCAAGTAATTCCCAACCTTTAAAAGTTATCTCTTATGGCAATGTTTTCCGTAGAGATAAAGATGATGCGACTCATAGTCATCAATTTACCCAATTAGAGGGCTTTGTTATTGATAAACACACTACTTTAATAGATTTAAAACAAACTATTATTATGTTTGTGCAACATATTTTCGGTACAGAACAGAAATTATTATTCCGTCCTTCTTATTTCCCTTTTACTAATCCTAGTTTAGAAGTTGATCTAATTATCAAACAAAAAGGTGAAAAAGACGTTTATTTAGAAGTTATGGGAGCAGGGCAGATTCATCCCGAAATTTTAAAAAACGGTGGTTTTGATCCAGAAATTTTCCAAGGTTTCGCTTTTGGTATCGGTATCGAAAGAATCACAATGTTAAAATACGGTATTAAAGATATTCGTCATTTTTATAATAACGATATGCGTTTTTTAAAACAATTCGCTAAATAGTTTTTATCATCTTTTTTTAATCAAATAATTTACTAACAAGGAGTTATCTTATGATAATTAACGAAAATATCTTAAAAAAATATCTTTTTCCGCTGCCCAATGATTTAAAAGATTTAGTCAATAACCATATTATTGAAGTTGAATCCACAGATCTTATTAACCCTAACCAAGAGTTAATTATAGGGGAAATAGTACAATTTGAAAAAATACCTCAGGCAGCTAAACTTAATTTAGTGCAAGTTAATATTGGTAAGGAAGTTTTATCTATTGTTTGTGGAGCTTCTAATTTAGCGGTCAATAAAAAAGTAGTAGTAATCCAAAGTGGATCTTATTTAGACACTATTAAAACGACTATTGAAAAAAAAAACCTTTACGGGGTCGAATCTAACGGTATGATTTGTTCCGCTGAAGAAATCGGTTTAAATCTGAAATATTTAACAGATCAAGAAAACACCGAAGAGGGGATTTTACTTTTAGGTGATGACGCTCAAGTAGGACAATCAGCTCTAGAATATCTTCAATTACAAGGTTCTTTTGTGGAATTAGCTTTAACTCCTAATAAAGCGGAGTTATTGTCTCATATTGGTTTTGCGAAAGATTTAGCCGCTATTTCTAGGCCCAAACAACATCTTAACTTTATCGCCCCTTCTTATGAACCTATTCGCGAAGAACAAGAAGTTAACCCTTTTCAAGTGAAAATCAATAATGATCATTGTTGGGAATATAATCTACGTTATTTAACGGATGTGAAAGTGACTACTAGCCCTTTATGGTTAAGAAATATTTTAAATACCAGTCATATTAAACCAGTTAATAATGTAGTGGATATTATGAACCTAGTTATGATCGAATATGGTATTCCTATCATCGCTTTTGATGCTAGTGATTTAAAAAAACCTACTATTGAAATTAATCAAGCTCTTTCAGGGCAAAAAGTGGTTGATGCTGAGAAGAACGAATATCTTTTAAACGAAGAAGATATAGTGATTACCAACGATAAAAAAATTATTTCAGTAGCGGGTATGATTAATTCTGTTGAATACAACATTAATCGCCAAACGCGAGAAATAATTCTTTCCACAGCTGCTTTCCAAACAGAAAATGTTTTTAAAACGAGTAAAAGGTTAAATATTCAAAATGAAAACGCTTTACGTTTTAAAAGAGGGATTGATCAAGCATTATTAAAAGAAGCTTTAGATAAAGCGACTTCTTTATTGCAAGAATTAACTTCAGTTAAAGTAAACCAAAAAATGGTTTCTTCTCATTTGAAAACACGTCAAAACCCTGTTTTAACTTTCTCTTTAAAAAAGATTAATAAAAAAACTGGGATTAATTTTTCATCCCCAGAAGTCATAGATATTTTAACTAAATTAGATTACCAAATTAAAACTTCAGAAAATAACGTTTTTCAAGTGGTTGGCCCATCTAGACGTTATGATGCGGAAATTTATGAAGATGTTATCTCTGATTTAGTTCGTATTCGTGGTTATAATGATATGGATGTTTCAGAAAAAAGCCAATATAAAACTATTGGTTTAAGAACTAACCGTCAACAAGGTTTATATAAATTAAGAAGTTTATTAGCTAATTTAGGTTTTATGGAATTAAAAACTTATAGCTTATTAAACGAAACTCTTTTTAAAATGTTTTCTAATAGTCAAGAGTATGTTTCAGTAACTAAACCTATCTCGCAAGAAAAAACTATTTTAAGACAAAATTTAGCCGCTAATATGACAGAAGTCTTAAGTTTCAATCAAAAAAATAATAACCTAAATAACGCTTTTTTTGAAATTGGTAAAGCTTATTATGCCGACCGAGAAATCATGCATTTATCTTTAGGTTTAAGTGGTTTATTTTTCAATTCCAGTTGGTTGAAACAAGATATCGAAAGTTCTTTTTTTGTGTTAAAAGGAGTCTTGGAAAGAATTCAACTTTTTTTAAACATAGATTTAAAGTTAGTAAAAACTAAGGAATATGCGAACCTTCACCCTGGTAGACAAGCTAATATTGTCCTAGATAAGGAAAAAATTGGTTTTATTGGCGAGATACACCCTAATGTTAATAACGCTTATCATCTAAAAAAAAGTTTCCTTTTAGATATCACTTTAAAAGATAGCTTTTTTGATGAACCAAAGACCATCGTTTTTCAAAATATTAATAAATTCCCTTCTATCACTAGAGATTTAAGTTTTTTAATTAACCAAAAATACACTTTTGAAGAAGTATCTTTATTTTTACAACAAGAAGTGTCAGATATTTTAGTCAAATACGAACTTTTAGATCTTTATCAAAATAAAGATTTATCGACTGATGAATATTCCTTATCTTTCAGGTTTACTTTTAAATACAATCAACAAAGTTTACAAAAAAACAATGTTGAAAAAATAATGACTAAAATAGAAGATAAATTAAAACAATCGTTTCAAGTCCAAATCAGATAAGGTGGTTCATTTTTTTGCGTAAAGGAATTATAATTGAATTTTTAACTAAAGATTATGTTATTGTCGATCTAGAAACTAAAAAAAAAATTCATGCCCAAGTTAAAGGAAAAATACAAAATATTAAAAATAATTCTGATACTGCGGATTACTCCAAAATAAAAGTGGGCGATATAGTCATGTTTGAACGTAAAAAAAACCAATTTTTAATTGATAGCATTGTTCCCCGTACTAACGAATTACAAAGACCTAGTATCGCTAATATCAATCAAGTCTTTTTAGTCTTTTCTTTGGTACAACCGAAGTTCCATTTTAAATTATTAGATAAATTTTTAATTATTTTGCAAAGATTCCGTTTAAAAATAATTTTAATTTTTACTAAAATAGATTTAGTGGAATCATCCAAAATAGACCTTTTAAAAAAGAAAATATCTTATTATGAAAAATTTTATCAGGTTTTTTATGTGACTAAAACTAATAAAGAAGGTTTAGATGTTTTATACCCTCTTTTCAAACAGCAAGTCACCATTTTAGCCGGACAAACCGGAGTAGGTAAATCTACTTTATTAAATTCTTTAACTTCGCTTAATTTAAAAACTCAAGAAGTTTCTAAACATTTAAGTAGAGGGAAGCATACGACCAAAAACTCGAAATTGTTTTTTTTTCATGAAGGATATATAGCGGATACTCCTGGTTTTTCGAAACTAGATTTATCAGAAATTAAAGTTGAAGAAATTAAAAATTTTTATAATGATTTTGTCCTTTTATCTGAAGAATGTTTTTTTGGTTATAGTTGTTTACATATTAATGAGAACAAATGTAAAGTCAAAGAAGCGGTAGAAAATAGTTCCATTCCTCTAAAAAGATATAATAATTACCTTTCTTTTGTAGAAGAAATTAAGAACAAAAGAACCAAATTTAAACATAAAACATGATAATTTTTGGATTTTAACTTTCTTTTGATCATAAAGATTAAAATAAAGGTAAAATGATATCAGAAACTCATTTTTTAATTAAGAAAGTTGTTTATTGATATGAATTTTGATAAAATTAACCAAAGACAAAAAAAAATACGTAATTTTTCTATTATCGCTCATATAGACCATGGAAAATCGACTTTAGCGGATAGGATTTTAGAAATAACTAATACCATTGAAAAAAGGTCGATGAAATCTCAATATTTAGATTCGATGGATTTAGAACAAGAACGTGGCATTACTATTAAATTAAATTCAGTGGAAATTATTTATCAAGCGAAAGATGGGGAAGAATATATTATGCATTTAATTGACACTCCGGGACACGTGGACTTTAGTTATGAAGTTTCACGTGCTTTGGCCGCTTGTGAAGGGGTTTTATTAATAGTAGACGCTTCGCAAGGAATTCAATCCCAAACCTTATCCAACGTTTATTTAGCTTTAGAAAATAATTTAACTATTATTCCGGTTTTAAATAAAGTAGATTTACCCAACGCTGATGTAGAAAAAACTAAATTAGATATTCAAGATACGTTAGGACTAAATACAAATACTATTATTTCCGCTAGTGGTAAAACTGGTTTAGGAGTGGCGGCAATTTTAGAACAAATCATTACTAACATCAAACCGCCTCAAGGGGATGCTGCTAAACCTTTACAAGCCTTAATTTTTGATTCCACTTTTAACACTTTTAAAGGAGTTATTCCTTATATTAGGATTGTTAACGGCATAGTTAAAAAAGGCGATAAAATCCATTTTATGGCGAGTAAAGCTGTTTATGAAGTGATTGAAGTAGGTATTTTTAACCCTCATCCTTTTAAAAAAGATTTTTTAGCAGCAGGCGATGTAGGTTATCTAACTGCTTTTATTAAAAATATGGACGCTGTGAGAGTGGGAGATACCATTACTTTACAAAAACACAATAATGCAGAAGCTTTACCAGGTTATCGTCAAATCAATCCTGTAGTTTTTTGTGGACTTTATCCGGCGGATACAAGTAAATACGAAAGTTTAAAAGAAGCTTTACAAAAATTAAAATTAAACGATTCTTCTTTACTTTATGAAAAAGAAAATTCTAATGTTTTAGGTTCTGGTTTTAGGATTGGTTTTTTAGGCCTTTTACATATGGAAATTACCCAAGAAAGAATTGTTAGAGAATTCGGTATCGAAGTAATTATTACCGCTCCTTCGGTAATTTTTAATGTGTTTACTAAACAAAATAAAAAAATTATTATTGATAATTTAAACAAATGGCCTAATAACCAATCTATCGAAAGAGTAGAAGAACCTTATATTAATGCTTTTATTACTTGTCCGGAAATGTATATTGGAGCAGTCATGGAGATTTCTCAAAATAAAAGAGGCCAATTAGAGAATATTCAATATTTAAACGATCAAAGGGTAACTCTGAATTATCTATTACCTCTTTCCGAAGTAATTTATAATTATTTTGATAAATTAAAATCCGCGACTAAAGGTTATGCATCTTTTGATTATCAATTAGATAATTATCGTCCTAGTAAATTGAAAAAAATGGATATTTTATTAAATTCTGAAGTAGTGGAAGCGTTGTCTTTCATCGTACATGAAGATTTCGCTTATAACAGAGGGAAAGCTATTTGTCAAACTTTAAAAACCATGATTCCCAAACAAATGTTTGAAATTACAATTCAAGCGGCTTTAGGGAAAAAAATTATCACTAGAGAAACGATTAAATCGATGCGTAAAAACGTGATTGATAAATGTTATGGTGGTGATGTTACTAGGAAGAAAAAACTTCTTTCCAAACAAAAAGAAGGTAAAAAGAAAATGAAAACAATAGGAAGAGTTAAATTACCTCAAAAAGCCTTTTTAGCTATTCTTTCGGCCAACGACAATTAAGATTTACATTGTCTTAATAGCTTAACAAGAGACCAAAGGTTATTTAATTTATTCAAAAGAGGTTGAAAAACATGAGCAATTTAATCGAATTAAAAAACATTAATAAAGTCATCGATAATCAAATTATTTTAAAAGATATTAACTTAGAAATCAAAACTAATGAATTTGTGACTTTATTAGGCCCTTCAGGATGTGGAAAAACCACTATTTTAAAAATTATCGGTGGTTTTGATGATTTTAGTAGCGGAGATGTTCTTTTCAACAATAAAAGCATTGTTGATGTGCCGCCGCATAAAAGATTAATTAACACTGTCTTTCAAAAATATGCTTTATTTCCTCATTTAAATGTTTTAGAAAATATCGCTTTTAGTTTAAAAATAAAAGATTTAAATTATGAAACTAATCAAAAAATCAAAGCTTTAAAGGTTAAAACTCAACGAGAGATAAACGTTTTAATTGAAACTTATCAAGAAAAAATAATGGCTAAAACCTCCTCTAAAAAGACTTGGTTACAACGCTGGTTCAAAGTGGGTTTTGCGCCAGAAATCAAAGCATTAAAACAAGAGTTAAAAGAAAAAATAAACCTGATTAATCAAGAACACCAAAAAAAAATAACTCTTTTAAAAAAAGACCTTTTAACTTATCAAGAAAAAAATGCTTTTATCAAAAAGACTGTTTTGCATTATTTAAAATTAGTTGGTTTAAAGGGGTTTGAAAATAGAGATATTAACCATTTATCAGGCGGTCAACAACAAAGAGTCGCTATCGCGAGAGCTTTGATTAATAAACCCAAAGTCTTATTGTTAGACGAACCTTTAGCGGCTCTGGATTTAAAATTAAGGCAAGAGATGCAATACGAATTAAAAGAAATTCAAAGAAATTCTGGGATTACTTTTATTTTTGTGACACACGACCAAGAAGAAGCTTTGGTTTTAAGCGATAAAATCGTAGTTTTAAAACAAGGCGAAATTCAACAAATAGGCACTCCCCAAGATATTTATAATGAACCAGCTAATAAATTTATCGCCCAATTTATCGGGGAATCTAATTTAATTCCTGGAGTGATGAAAAAAGATTTTTTAGTGTGGTTTGACGATAAAGAATTTGTTTGTGTAGACCGTGGTTTTGATGAAAATCAAAAAGTAGATGTAGTAATTCGTCCGGAAGACATTGATATTATCAAATGGGAAGATGGTTTAATCCAAGGGATCGTCCAATCCGTTTTATTTAAAGGAGTTCATTGGGAAGTAATTATTAACAATAAACATCGTAATTATTTAATCCATACAACGGATTTTGTGCAAGTGAATAGCCAAGTCGGGATTACTTTCAATCCAGAAGATTTACATATTATGGAAGTATGGTGAACAAATATGTCATCCTCACGCACCAACAAAACAAATAAAATTTATAAATGGTTGTCTTTGCCTTACTTTATCATTATTGTTTTTTTAGTGATTGTGCCTATTTTAATTATTTTATTTGATTCCTTTCAACAATATAACGACCAAAAATTAGTCAAAATAGTTTTTACCACTGAATATTATCAAAATTTTTATAAGAATCTTAATTTTATTTATGTCTTATTGAGATCGATTTCGATCGCTGTTATCGCTACTTTTTTAATTATCCTTTTATCTTATCCTTTGGCTTATATCGTTTCTAAACGCCATGTCTTAATCCAACCGATATTAGTGTTATTGATTAATGGGACTATTTGGATTAATATGATTTTAAAAACCCAAGCTTTGGTGCAAATTTTTTCTTTAATGGAAAGGTGTTTCGGTATAAGGATTTTAGAAAGCGATATCGCTATGTTTATTGGTTATATTTACTTATTTTTGCCTTATATGTTTGTTTCTATTTATTTGAGTATCGTGAAAATAGATCCGAACTTGGTGGAAGCGGCAAAAGATTTAGGAGCTAACGAAAAACAAATTTTTACTAAAGTAATTTTCCCTTTGTCTTTGCCAGGAGTTTTAGCCGGAACTGTTTTAATTTTATTACAAATAGTTACCAATATTGTTGTACCTAAATATTTAGGACCCACTACCGTTACTTCTATTAGCGAACTAATTGAAAATACCACCTTTTTAAACGGGGATATAAAAAGTGCTTGCGTAATGGCAGTTAATTTAACTTTGTTAATGTTTTTAATTTTAACTTTTTTTAAAAAAAGTAACAAATATAAAGGTAATAATGATTATGCAAAAGAAAAATAAAACTAATTTTTCCTCTCTCTTTTTGGTTTTGATGATGATCTTTATTTATCTTCCTATTATTTCCTTAATTATTTTTTCTTTTAATGAAAACGAAGGAAGAATAGCATCTTTAGTGCATTTTAACAAATTTGGGATTAAATGGTATTATAAAATATTTCAAGATAATTCGATTAAATCCACTGTTATAGTTACTTTTCAAATCGCTTTCTTATCGACCTTTTTTGCTACTATTTTTGGAACTTTAGCGGCTATTTCTTTAATGAATTACAAAAATAAATGGCGTAAAGTGATTTTAAATGTTAACCAATTGCCGATCATTATTCCGGAAATAATTAACGCTTTAGCGTTGTTTGTTTTATTTAGTTGTGTGGGTTTAACTAGTGGTTTTTGGCGTATGTTATTAGCTCATATTTCTTTTAGTGTACCTTATGTTTTGGTCACTGTTTACGCTAAATCCTCTACTTTAGATATAGATTCAATTGAAGCTTCTTATGATTTGGGCGCTACACCCTTGCAAACCATTATCAAAGTTTTTTTGCCTCAATTAAAAGGTTCGATGTTGGCTGGTGCGAGTATCGCTTTCGCTTTATCTTTTGATGATTTTATTATTTCTTATTTCGCTGGTGGAGCAGACTATCAAAATATATCCGCTTATATTTATAGCTTAAAAGGAACCGTTAATCCTACTATTAACGCTTTATCGTCTATTTTAATTTTATTTGTGCTAATTAAAATTTTATTAAATTATTTAAATTTAAGAAAAGACTCTAAAAAACATGAATAAAAAAAAATATCTTTTGCGGATCGGTCTTTTGATGGTCTTTTTTAGCATTTTTTATTTAGCATATAAAATAATGAGAAAAGACTCTTATTCTCATCCAGAAAAACAAACTATTATTTTGTTTAATTGGGGCGAATTTATAGAACCAAGTCTTATAACTGAATTTAACAAACAATCAACAAACTACGTCATTAAACAAAGTTTTTTTTCTTCTAATGAATTGGCTGTTAACAAAATTAAATCCGGGGATAAATACGATATTGCTATTTTGAGCGAATACGCGATAGAAAAATTAAACAAAGAAGATCCGAATTTATTGGAACGAATTGATTACGATAAAATTGATAAATTTAAAGGAAAAAAAGAAATAGGCGAATTGACAAAAACATTTAAAGGCGTATATGATAATAAATTACCTCAAAATATAAAACCTTACACTATTCCTTATTTTTGGGGCAATTTAGGTTTATTATATAATAAAGAAAGAATAAACAAGGATGAAATCCAAAATTGGAAAAATTCAATGATGAATCCGGAAAAGAAAATTTCTTTATATAATAATTCTTTTGAAGGTATTTTTATCGGTTTAAAGGCTACTGGTGGGAATATTCAAAACCCTACTTCAGATCAAATCATTAAAGCTAAAGAGTGGCTATTAGACTTGAAAAACACCAATAATAAATTATCTTTTGTTACTGATCAACTTCTTGATCAAATGAAAATCCAAGGCGAAGAAAAATACGATATTTCTTTAACTTATTCCGGTGATGCTAGATTCTTAATGAAACAAAATAAAAATTTAGATTTTTATCCTTTTGATGAAGGCGACGAAAAAGAACGAGGTACCAATATTTGGGTTGATAGCATCGTGTTACCGAAAAATGCGAACACCAAAGGAGCTTATGAATTCATCAACTTCTTGTTGGACAAAAAAAATATAAGCAAAAACGCCGAATTTATCGGTTACGATTCACCTTATAAGGAAACAAAAAATGGCGAATTACAGATTGAAATAAAAGACGGCGATCAAATGTATCAATATAATAAAGAAATAAAAAAAGAAATAAATGATTCTTGGAATGAAATTTACGCTCACCCAAGACCACAAGATAATTATTTATTATTTATCAATTTATTCATTATCTCGCTTCTGCTTCTCTTCCGATTTATCAAATATTTTCGTAAAAAATAAAAAGGAGGAATATTAATTCATGAGCGCCGAAAATGTCATATACATTTAGAGTCAATTTCTTTTTGTTCATTTTCATGTTAATTTTTGCAATAAAAACAGTTCAACAAACAAATTAATGGAAGAAAAAATAAATTATTAGAAACCAATAATGCTTTATTGGAAGAAATAAATCAAAATTTAAAAACAAAAAATAATTTTCCTAATAATAAAAAAGACGCTTTAAAAGGGTCTTTTTTATCTTTATAATATTACAATAATCTATTTATATCAACTGGGTTTATTTATATATCGGTTTTTTTAAAATTAGCTAATAATGATTTAGTATAAGGGTGTTGTGGATTATGTAGGATCGCTTTAGTAGAACCTTTTTCTACCACTTTGCCTCCGTACATAACGATAATATCATTTGCCATTTGAGAAACAACCCCTAAATCATGAGTAATGAACAAAATAGAGATCTTTTGTTCTTTTTTCAATTCATTCATTAAGTTTAAAATTTCTTTTTGCACGATAACATCTAAAGCAGTAGTCGCTTCATCAGCGATTAAAATTTTAGGTTTACAAACTAAAGCGATGGAAATCATAACTCTTTGACACATGCCGCCGGATAATTGATAAGGATAGGATTCCATAATTATTTGGGGATTTTTAATTTTTACTTTACCTAACATTTCTAAAGCTTTATTATAAGCTTCTTTTTTGTTCATTTTACGGTGTAAAATTAAAACATCCATTATTTGGTTTTTAATTTTAAAAACTGGATTCAGACTTGCCATAGGATCTTGGAAAATCATTGCTATTTCGTTGCCACGAATTTTCTGCATTTCTTGAGCGTCAAACTTAGAAATAACTTGTTTGTTAAAAACAATTTCTCCTTGGTGTATTTTTTGATTGGGTTCAAACAATTGTAAAATAGACATAGCTGTTTGACTTTTGCCGCTACCAGATTCTCCTACAATACCTAAAGTGCGCCCTTCTTCCAATTCAAAACTAACCCCTTCCACCGCTTTGATGAAGCCTTTTTGAGTTTGAAAATAAGTATGTAAATTATTAACTTTTAATAAACTCATGCTTTTTTACCATCCTTTTGACTGATTTTTTTATTTTTAATAGTACAAGCGACAAAATGATTAGGAGACACTTCGTGCCAATCTAGATCTTTTTGATCTGATCTGTATAAAAAAGAGACTTTATCAGTTTCATATGTAATTTTAAAATAATTTTCTTTTTCTGTTTCTAACTTAGGAATAGCGTTTAATAATTGTTTGGTATAAGGGTGTTGGGGATTTTTAAAAATTTTCTCTGTAGGCGCTAATTCCACTAACTTACCCAAATACATGACCGCTATACGATCGCTAATATAACGCGCTACTCCTAAATCATGAGTGATAAACAAAAAAGTCAATTGATATTGTTTTTTTAAATCATCCAAAAGGGTTAAAATTTGCTCTTGAATAGAAACATCTAAGGCTGAGACTATCTCATCACAAACGACAAATTTAGGCTTTAAAATCAAAGCTCTAGCAATAGATATCCTTTGTCTTTGTCCACCAGATAATTGATGAGGGAAACGATCATAAAAAGATAAATCAACTCCACATTTTCCCATTATTTGCAAAATCATCTTTTTATATTCAGGATCATTTTTGCTTTTCACCATTTGATGAATCAATAAACCTTCGCCAATAATATCTCCTATTTTCAAATGAGAATTTAAAGAAGAAAAAGGGTCTTGGAAAATAATTTGTAACTCTTTTCTCAATAAACGTGTTTCTTTGTTCGATAAAAGCGTTAAATCTATTTCCTGTTCGTCTTTATAATAAAAAACATGACCCGAAGTAGGTTTTTCAATTTGTAAAATAGTTTGTCCTAAAGTTGATTTTCCCGAACCAGAGCCGCCCACAACACTTAAAGTTTCTCCTTGAAAAACGGATAAATTAATATTATTATTAGCTTTTAAAACGATATTATTTTTTTTCGCAAAAGCCCTTTTTAAGTCAAAAAATTTAGATAAACTTTGTGTTTTAATTAAAATTTTATTTTTTATCATTTTTTTCAAATCCTTTTTATTTGTTTAAATAAGACTTAAAAACACGTTTTTTATTAAAAAGAAATCTTTTTTAGAGGAACCCATTATCATTCTTTTATCATCCTCAAGAAATCTTTTGGTTAGCAATCTTTTTACGATTAGTTTAAAAAAGATTTATTATTCTTGTTGTTCGTTTTTCGGGTCAAAATATTCCATCAAACCAGAACCTATCAAATTAAAAGATAAACACGTTAAAACGATCACAATAAAAGGTCCTAAAAACAGATGGAAATAAAATCTCATATCACTTTTACTGGAACTTAAAATACTTCCCCATTCAGGAATTTGTGGATCTAGGCCTAAACCGATAAAACCTAGTCCTGAAGCGGTTAGAATAGCAGATGACATGCTTAAAGTAATTTGAATGATGAAAAAAGACGTTAAATGAGGCAAAAAATGTCTAAAAATAATTTTGATATCGCTCGCCCCTAACGCTTTAGAAGTTTTAATAAAATCTTTTTGTTTTATTTGCATCGTATTAGCTCTCATCACTCTGATAAAAGAAGGAATACGAGAAATACTTAAAACAATCACTAACGAAGTCATGCTTTTATTTAAAAAGAACATAATTACGATAGCTAAAATAAAATCAGGAAAAACTACTAAAATATCACATACAAAATTAATCACAGTATCAAAAAATCCTCTAAAATAACCCGCCATAATTCCTAAACAAGAACCTATTATGCTACTTATTACAACAGAATAAAAAGCTATTTGTAAAGAAATTTTAGCTCCATATATCACTCTACTAAATAAATCTCTACCAGTGGAATCAGTTCCCATCCAATGGGCCCAACTAATTCCTTGTAAGCGTTTATAAGGCGATACATTAGGATTTTTGATAAAAGAAAAAAAAGGCATCATAAAAGAAAATACAATTAAAAGGTTTAAAAATAAAGAACCAATTAAAATCTTTTTATTGCTTTTGATTGTTTTAAACATCGTATGAATTGATTGTGGTATTTTTTTTATTTTTAACATTTAAATTTAATTATCCTTTTTTTGAACATTTATGTATTTAAATTTTTTTATTTATACGAGGATCTAATAAAGTGTAAACAAAATCTAACAATAAGTTAAAAAGGCTAATGAATAAAGCTAATAAAATGATGCTTCCTTGTAATACTAAATAATCTCTATTCTCGAATGATGAGATAATTAAACTTCCAATTCCTTTAATGTTGAAAACGAATTCAGTAATTATAGCGCCACCGATTAAATAACTAAACATTAAGCCTATATGAGCCACAACAGGAATTAACGCGTTTTTTAAAGCATATTTAAACATAATATGATTTTTGGACAATCCTTTAGCGTAAGCTGATTTGATATAAGGTTGTTCTAATATTTCTTTCATACTGGTTTGAGTTATTTTAAACACCGAAACACTCACGACTAAAGATAAACTTAAAACAGGTAAAATCATAGCTTGCAGAGCGTCAAAACCTGATCTAGGCAAATGAAACATTTTTCCTAAATATAATTGCATTAAACAAGCGATAACAAAAGTAGGAGACGACATGACAAAAACAAAAAAACCGTTTAAAAGTAATTTTTTGTTCTTACCTTGCCAATAAGACGAAAGAACACCGAATAAAATACCTAATAAAGAACCAAATAGAGTGCTCAATAACGCTAATTTAAAAGTGTTATGAAAAGCTTTAAAAAATAATTTTACGGCTGGCAATTTATCATTATAATACGAATTGCCGAAATCAAAATGCAAAAAAATTTGTGTTAAGTAGTTGGTAAATTGTTTTAACAAAGGCAAATCAAGCCTTAAATCGCGTTCTAAAGCTTTTCTTTGTGCTGGGTTACCGCCTTTCAATCCTGCAATCGCACTAATAGGATCGCCAGGTATTAATTTAACGGTAAAAAAACTTATAAAAATAACAGATATAAAAATCATCATGTTATAACAAAATTTTTTTGAAATGTATTTTATCATTTTTTATCCTCAAAATTATTTTATTATTTAAAAAAGAATGATGGTTTTTAACCCAAATATAAAAATATGTAATTCGGATTAAAACTCATCATTTTTTTTATGCTAACTTTTTTATTTTTTCCCAATTTATTCTAGAAAAAATATCGCATGTAAAGTCTTTTATTTTAGAAGATTTTAAAAAGTATGTGTTTCCTTCGTATATAGGTATTACATAAACTTCATCATTTAAAATTTGTTGAACTTCTTTTACTAAAGTTGTATATGTTTCTAAATTGCTTTCTTTTTGAGCTTGTCTCAATTTAGAATCGATCACTTCGCCTTTATCTTTATCTGTTGCATCGCCTTGTTGAATGTGAGACAAAGCATATTCAGAATCCTTTAAGAAATAATCACATAAAGCTTTGTGACCGTAACCCATTTCATGCAATTCGCCTAATAAAACCATATTATAGGAAGAAGTAGGTTTTTGCACTTCTGCTAACAAAGCATTAAAGTCAGGCATGTCTATTTCAACATCAAAACCAGCTTCTCTTAAACTTTCTGTTATTTTATTAGGAAGAGAACTATTTTCTTTATTGCTACAACCTAATTTAATTTTTCTATCTTCAGCTGACAATCCGTTTACTATTGTTTTAGCTGCGTCCATATCGTATTCGCGTTTAATTTGTTCATTGTGTCCAACTAAAAGGCTTGGAATGTAACTATCTAAGGGTGTTCCAGACAATTGTAAAGAAGAAATTATTGGAGGGAAATTTAAAGCTAAACTGATCGCTTGACGTGCTGGTTTTTTTGTGCGCGCTGCATTCATATAAATTTGAACACCCTTAGCGCTTGTATTTTCTACTATTTCTAAACCTTTAAGTGTTCCGTTAGATATTTTTTCTTTTAAAAAATCAACTTTATCAGAGGTAACATCTACAGTTAAGTCAATTATTCCTTCTTCTAGTTCTTGTAAAGTGGTTTCAAATGATTTTTGAATTTTAACCATCAATTTTTTCGAACTTTCTTTGATGGCTTCTTTGTTCCAATAATTTTCAAAAAGTTCAAACGAAATTTTGTCATCGCGTTCATAATTAACTAATTTATATGGACCTGCGCCGATTTTAACGCCTTGATTATTGTCGGATTCAACTGCAGATTTACATAAAATTCTATATCTTTCGAAAACAGAAGCCCAGTATGGAATATCATTTTTAATTGTAACTTTTACTTTTTTATCATCTAAAACATTCAAATCTTGAATCATATCTGAATAATCATTATTATTGTTGTTTATACCTTTTTGAAGAGAATATACAACATCTTCGGTTGTTACAAGTTTGCCGTTATGAAAAAAAATATTATCGCGAAGAGTGAAAGTAATTTCTTTCCCTTGTTTATCACATTGTTCAGCCAGTCTACCAATTGTTTTGTTATTAACATTATCAAAAACAATTAAAGTATCGTGAACGGCTAAATAAAATCTTTCGGACATTGCAGAACTGGAATGTGATTTGTTAGTCGGATCGAAACCGTTAATATCTCCTTTCCAAACCATATTAACAACAGTTTTTTTGTCCTTATTATCTGCCCCTTTTCCAAGTTTGTAAACATAAAGCGCACCATAAACTAATAAAAAGCCTAATAAAACGCTAGAAAATATAATTACTAATTTCTTATTATTTTTTATTTTTAACAATTATAAATCTCCTTTTTTATTTAATTTTATCAACAATTGAATGAAAATATCTTCATGTAATTATATTTTAACAAATCTTATCTAATAATGTTGCAAATTAAAATATTTTTTAAAAACTGATGAATTGTTATGTTTTTTTTAGACAAATTTTGTCTCTAAAATTATTCTTTAAGACTAAAAATTAAGTATATAATTTCCTATCTTTTCAAAATAACAAAACATTGTCATTAGAAGAAAAAGTGTCTAAAGTTTTGGAACACTTCAATATCAATATAAAAATATAAATATTATTAAATAACTTTTTTTAAGGATAAAAGTTATTTCTTAAATA
>NZ_AKIL01000041.1 GCF_000309485.1 Milkweed yellows phytoplasma str. MW1 | reverse complement strand
ACCTACTCTATACTTGATTACGAAAAACAACACAAGGGATGTATTGAACTTTATCCTTATTATTAATTGCTAAATTAAAATCTATTTTAGGTATTTGTTCGTTGTTGCTATTGATATATTGTTTTTCTAGGTTATGAGCGATATTACCAATTAATTGAACTTTGTTTAACATTTTATTTCTCCTTATTTTTATAATTTAGGTTTAGTTTTTAGTTTTTTATTGAATTATTCTTCTGAAATAAAATTAATTTTACCATCAGAATTATAATAAATTATTCTAACTAGTTCATCATCATCATGTTCATCATATTCTTCTACATAATCAATAGTTTTTCCGTTGGATTGGTAATAAATTACTTTAACCTTATTATCATTGTCTTTATCATATTCACGTACAGAACTAATAGTTTTTCCGTCATAATAAGTTTCTTTAACTGTCTTGCCAGTATCTTTTTCGTATTCACCAATAACTTTTAGTCCGTACTGATTAAATTCTTTTTTGATTGTTTTCATTTTTTATTCTCCTTATTTTTATAATTTGGGTTTATTTTTTTGATGGCGATGTTTTTAATATTTTCTATTTGTCTTAAGGTTAAATTTAGTATTTGGGTGATTTCTTGATTGGAATAACTCGGTTGATAAGTTTCATTAATATTTTCTAAAGGAACTCCAAAATTTAATCTAATGACGTTAAATTCCTTTCGGCTTAATTTAGTTTTTAGTTTCTTTAAAAATAGTTCATGATTTACTTGTTTTAACCATAATTGATGAGGGTTAAGGATTTTATAATGCCATGTGTGTTTTTTCTTCTTGAAAAGAAGTGTTATTGGTTTTATGAGTTTTTTGAGGAATGCAAGGCAAATGACTTTTTCTTATTAATTCTCTGATTTCTGATTTTATAGTTGGCGTCGCATAAGCGATAAAGTCATAACCTAAATCTAAATAATTATCTAAAGCCTTGATCAATCCTAAAACCCCTTCTTGATATAAATCTTGTTTTTGAAGTACGCATGGATAATATTTAAATTTAAAAACTAGTTTTTTTACTAAGGGTAAATATAAAACGATTAATTTATTACGAATTTCTAAATTCTTTTTATTTTTTAAAAAATCTTTAAATAATTTTTCTCTTAACATTTAATTCCTTTCTAAAAATATTTTTAGAAAAGATAGGAAATTATTTTTTAGTCTTTGAAAAGAAAAAAAGACTAACTTAATAGTTAGTCTTAAAGAATTTTTAAAAAGCAAAAAGTGTCTAAAGTTTTGGAACAGTTCAATTAGATCGTTTCATAGAAAGAAAAATTGAGAAAAAAACATGAGTTTTTAATCATTAATTTATTATTTGTTATTTTTTATGAAATATTTTCAACTATCGTCTCGCTTGTGATGGACATTATGCAATTAATTAGAATACATTATAAGGATAATTGATAATTATTAAATCAATCTCTTTATAGCGTCAAAAAATTATTTAAATAGAAAAAAGAAGATTTTTCGTTTTTGTCTTCTTTTTTCTATTTTTTTCGTATAAAATATAAATGGGGATGTTTTTGGTTTCGACATGGTTAATGAGTTTTATTTATCATATCTTGGTTACGCAAGTAAAAACGCTCTCGAGGTCATAAATAAACGGCAATACACAAGATAATTACGAAAGCGAATCCACAACTTATAACAGTTTAGGTTACGCTCCACAATTAACAAGATCAACTGCTTCTTGTTAATCTAAAAACGGTTTATAAATGTTTTCTTTAAAAAAGTTTTTTAAAGAACACTTTTGATTAATCATTTTTTATTTTTCTGTAAAACTGAGTTTATCTTTTAAACCGGTTTCATTATTTTCTTCAATATAATTATTTTTTTCTTTTTATAATCATATAAATTATTAAACTATTTCTTTTTTCAAGAAATAATTTCCATTTTATACAACTTTTGTTTGTTTTTGAAAAATAAAATAAATATGTAGAATGAATAAAACAAGTTAACTTTGCACAGGGGTTCGAATCCCCTCATCTCCACCAACAGAAATAATAAAGATCATTAAATTGATTTTCTGAAGTTTTTTTATAAATAATCCTCCTTCATGAACATTCGAAAACAAAAAAACATATTTTTTATCATAATAGAGATATATTGCGATAAAAAATATGTTTTTAAGTTAATATGATAAAAAATATTTCCTAATAACATTTGGGAAATATTTTTCCATCTGATTAATTATAAAAAATTAACGAAATCTTGAGGTTTTAATTTAAAAGGTGTTTTTTTTTGGCCTTTTTCTCCTTTGGAAAATGGTTTTTCTTTTCCTACGGAAATTAAAATAAGAGGTAAATAATTGCTAGGTATATCAAAAAGTTTGTTTACTTGATCAAACTTGCAACCTCCGATAAAACCTCCGTTATAATCAAACTTTTGCAAAGTAGCCACAAAATTAAGACCTACAATGCCTCCTTCTAAAAATAATTCATTATGCAATTGGTTCTCTTGCATAGAAGAATAATTTTCTTTAATTTGTTTTAAAACGGATTCTTTTCTTTCCAGAGTGATTTCCTTATTTAACCATTTTTGTTGATAAATATATTCGCTATTTTTGGCTTTATTTAGATCTCCAAACAACAAAACCATAGCTGAACTAGTTTCCAATTGGGTTAAATTACCCTTTAGACAAGTTTTTAATTTATTTTTGTTTTCTTGACCTTCTATGACAAAAAAACGCCATGGTTGCAAGTCAAAAGAAGAAGGAGTGAAACGTATGTCTTGAAATATTTTATCCCAAGTTTCTTTATTGATTTTATGGCCTTTTTCAAACAATCTAACTGTTTTAATTTTCATTTTACTTTCCTTCGTTTTATGTTATCTTTTATAATTTTGGTCAATAAATAAAATTTTTATAAAAACATTTACATTGTATTTTAACAAATTTTATTTATCTTAAAAGAAAAAAGAAAGAAAAACTTTATACTAACAACAAAATTTTTTCCTATTAAAAATCTTCCACTAAACAATATTTTATACAATTTTTTTATAAAAAACAATACAAAATAGAAATGGTTTTTAAAAAAAACGCAATACGATGAACAAAAACAAAAATATAATCTTTTTTAAAATTATAATTCTTTTTTTACTTTTTTCTAGTTATTTAATTTATAAATTTATCCAATACAGACAAATAAATATTTCAGAAGAAACGCAAACATCTTTAGAAAAACAAAATATTCAATTATCTAATGACTTAACTAAACACAAACAAGATATAAAAAATAAATATGATGAATGGATAAAGCAAAAAAACGCTTTAACGCAACAATTATCCACTTTAAAAAAAGATAAAGAAAACTTAGAAAAACAAAATACACAATTAAAAAACAAGAAAGAAGAATTGATGTCTCTGCAAGTCGACTTGTATTCTCAAATAGAGACTTTAAAAATTGAAAGTTCTCAATTAAAAGACGAAAAAGTAACACTTTTGAAACAAAAATTAGATTTTCAAACTAGACATAATTTATTAGAATACGACCTTGCTAATTTAAAATTAGAAAAGAATGATTTAGAAGCTCAAAATAAACAATTAAATATTGACAAAGAAATTTTAAACACTGAAAAAGCAACTTTAAAAACTGAAAAAATAAATTTAGAAAAACAAATGGCCGATTTAAATGCTGAAAAAGAAATTTTCATTTCGACAAAACAAGAGCTACAAAAACAAATAGAAAACTTAGAAAAACAAAAGACTGGTTTAAATGATGAAAAAAAAGGGTTAAATGATGAAAGGGCCGCATTAGAAAGTCGAAACACACAATTAAGCGCTGAAAAAGAAACTTTAATCGCTGAAAAAAACCAATTAGAAAGTCAAATAACAACATTAATAGCTGAAAAAGAATCTTTTACTTTGCAAAAACAAAGTTTGCAAAACCAAATTGAGTCCTTAGAGCGAGACAAAAACCAATTAAACAATGACAAAAGGGTTCTTACTTCTCAACAGGAAGAAAATAAAAATAAAATAGATGTTTTAGAGAAAGACAAAGACAAATTAATTAATGAAAGAACGGCTTTAACAGTTGAAAAAACTCAATCAGACAGCCTAATTGCCTCATTAATTGCTGACAAAGAGGCGTTAAATACAAAAAAAAATAGTTTACAAGCTAAAATAGAAACTTTAGAAAAAGAAACGACTAAATTAAACAAAGAAATAACAGATTTAAAACAAGCCAAAACAACATTAGAAAAACAAAATAAGATATTAACAGATGATTTGAGAAAAGAAAAACAGAAAAAAACTGCAGCGCCCAATAAAAACAAGAAACATCCAAAAAATTAAAAAATTTGTTTAAATAATTATCACATTTAGAACAGTTTTTTTCACTAATTATAATTATAATCAGAATTAAAGGTAAAAAAGACCACTGTAAATGGAAAAATATTATATAATTTTCATATAAACTTTTTTCTATTGTTTATATGAAAATAATAAATTAAAAAAGTGAGCAACTCAAAATTATGTCTCATTTATTCAAAACTTTACCGAATAATTTTTTTCAAATTTTATCTTCTCCTAATAAAGATATTTATATTGATTGCCTTTTGTTGTTAGAAAATCTTGCCAATAAAGATAATAATAATTACATTGAAAAAGAATTCGCAATCAACACTTTAGAAAAGTATTTCAACGAGAAAAACAAACATTTAGTAACTGAAGAAAAAGAACCTATTGAAGAAATAGATAAAACAGCGATAAACAACTATCAAAAAGCTTCCAGAGTTATTTCTATCTTTAAAAAAAACGGTTGGTTGGGTGAAGAAAGAATTAATTATAATACGATTAATTTAAATTTTTTTGATTATAGTTTAGAAATGATTAATTTTTTTAAAAAAACTCTGAATAAAATTAAACCAGAATCAATCGGGAATATTTATAGTGTTTATTCTCTTTTGAAGTTTTTTTTAGTAGAAAAAAATTACGCTAATTTTCATGAAGCAGTTTCTAAAACACAAAACCTGCTAGTAAAATTAAAAATTTTAAAAGCTAATATTTATCGTTTTTATCATCAATTATTAAACACTGATTTTCAATCAAATGTAAAAGATATTTTAGAACAATTGTTGTTGAATTATAAAAAAAATTTTTTTGATTCGTCTTATTATTTGTTAAAAACAGCGGATAATTTTTTTAAATACAGAAGACAAATTAATTTATTTTTAGAAGAAATACAAGATAACTCGCTTTACATTGAATCTCTGGCGAAACAGATTCAATATATTTATGGTTGTTCAGAACAACAATCTTATTCCATGGTTTTGGAACAAATCGAACAAATGAAAGAAAATTTTAAAACAGCTGATCAATTTATTGAAATTATAGACCAAAAAAACGAACAATATTTAAAAATAGCTTGTGATAGGATTTTGTTTTTCAACAATAAAAAAGAAAATTTACAAAATATTTTGAATTATGGTTTAAAAATGGTTCTTAATAACCAAATAGAATATCAAGAATTTTTCAATCTTTATCCAATGAAAAATTTAGATCAACAATCCTTTTATAAACCTCGAAGAGTGAAACAAGAAATAGGAATTTCTTCTTTAGACTATATTTCTGAAGAATCAGAAAATATTTTGACTCAAAAGAAAAAAACTTTTTTAAATAGAGATTTGTTTTATAATAAAAAAAATATTAATCTTTATGTAGAAGAAATGTTAAAACAAAAAAACCCTTTTAAAGGCTCAGAAATTATTTTAAATAATGATCGCGATATATCGCGTTTAATTCTTATTTTTATTTATTCTAAATCTTCAGCTAAAAAAAATATTTATCGTATTGAACCTTTGCGCCAAAAAGTAACCTGCAATAATATCTCTTTTTCTGATTTTTTAATTTTTAAAAAAGAACAAGAATGATTTAAAGGTTAAAAATAATTTTTTAAGACTATATGTTAATGACGAATTCAGATGATTTTTTTCTTGTTGTAGAATATAAATCATATAGGAAAAAAATATTTTTCAGTTATAATGGTTGTTGGAAAGAGCCATCTTTTTCCAAAAAATCATTAGAATAAATATTTTGAGGACCTTAAATGATGAAATTTTTTGGCATAAAATTCATTTATCATAAATTTTTCTTATTCTTTTTAATTTTTTTGCTGTTTTTAAATTTTACCCTAAGTTTTTGGTTCATTAGTTCCATGAGGGAAGAAAGCCAATATTTAAAGCAAAAATATGATAACATGAGGGAAGAAAACCAATATTTAAAGCAAAAATATGAGAATTTTACCAAACAAATATTTAAAATTAAAATTGATCCACAGATTGAAAATTGTTATGATTTGTTGACAAAAAAAATAGTTCAAAAAAACCATTTTTTTAACGACGGTAAAACCATTGATTTTATTGAATAATTTAACGAAAACGAACAATTAAAACAAAAAACCTTTTTTCAAATAGACGGTAAAACCAGAAATTTTATAGAAATTTATGATATAAATTCTCATATAATAAAAAAGATTTTTTTTAGAACAGACGGGCAAAGGATAGAAAAAATTATTGAATATAATAGACCGAAATTATTGAACACAGAAACCGTCTTTCAAGAAGATGGACAAACGGTTCAAAAAATAATTCAAAATACTTACAACACCGGAATTAAAACTAGCTAAGCAATATTTCGTATCATATTTAATCCTTGAAAACTCTCTGATTACGAATTAAAAAAAACTAATTTAGTTTTTTTTAATTATTTTTAGCTTGTTTTAATTATGCCAAAAATTGCCAATATACCTCTTTTAGCTTATTTTTGAAACTTGTTTATCTTCTTTGGTAAAAATTTTTTTTATAAAAATAAATTAAAACCCTAATCTGGCAAAAAAGGGCTTGGTATATATTTTTGATCAACATGTCGGTAGGACTTGCACTGTGCGTTGCTAGTCCCTCGTA
>NZ_AKIL01000042.1 GCF_000309485.1 Milkweed yellows phytoplasma str. MW1 | reverse complement strand
ATATTTACATCATTAACAAAGACACTAATTCAAAAAACAGTCATTAAAGGATTTCTTTAAAAGAATCAAAAGAAATTTCGATAGGAGTAGCTCTTCCGAATAAATCAATTTCAACAATAATTTTATCTTGATTATGATCTACAAAAGATACTTTACCAGTTTGACCAGCAAAAGAACCGTTAGTGATTTCTACCTGTTTACTAATTAAATAATCATAATTAGGCCTAGTGATGATCCCCATTTTTAATAAAATAGGTCTTATTTCATTATCGCTCAAAGGAACGGGTTTAGAACCGCCTCCTCTAATAGAACCTAAAAAACCAGTTACTTTCGGAATGTTTCTTACCACAAACCAAGAATGATCAGTCACAACCATTTTAACAAACACATAACCAGAATAGATTTTTTTCTCTCTTATTTGCTTAGTGCCGTCGGTTTTAGTTTTATAATAAGTCTCTTTCGGACAAATAGCGTCTAAAATTAAACTAGAAATACCAACGCCGCTATCAGCAATTCTTAATAAATCTTCTTTAACAGAATTTTCATAACCTGAATAAGTTTGAATGATATACCATTTAGCTTCATTATCGTTGTTTTTTTTGCTGTGTTGCTTTTCTTGCGTTTTATTATTAACAACTTTATCTATTTCTTTTTCTTTTGTATCTATCATATTCAAACACCCTAAATTAATATAATTTATTTTCTATTAAATATTATAATCTTATTTATTTTGAAAATACCCACTATATTTAGAAATATAGTCTTTATAAAGCGTTTCAAAGATTGTATTCATTGTTACTAAAATCAAGATAAAAATTAAAACCTGTATAATTTGGAAAAAAATTTGCGTACTTGTCGGTAAGCTAACCGCTTTCATGCCTTTCATAGTTTTTCTCATCAAGAAAACAACACTTAATAAGAAAATCGCTAGAGCAGTACCAAATAAGACTTTATATAATGATTTTTCTTGATCTTGTTTCATAAAATCGCCAAAAAAGCCCATAAATACCATAGTCACAACGATCAAAAAAACATTGATCAAACTGTATTCTTGTTTGATTATTTTAAACAAAGGATTTGCGTGTTTTTCTTCTTTATTTTTATACGACATAAAAACTCCTCTAATTTAATATTTGATTTATCTAGATTCTTCATGTAAAACGTGTTGTTTACAGTGAGGACAATATTTCTTCAAAGTCAAACGATTACTTCTATTATGAGCATCAGTATGATAATTACGATTTAAACATACAACACATATTAAAATATTTTTTTTAGTCATTTTTCAGAATCCTTCTTTTTTCAAAAGATAAAAAATAAATTTAAGTAAATCAAAATATATCCTCTTTATTTTAACATATTTTTTGAAAATTAACGAAATATATTATTTTATTTCATTTGTAAACCGAACATAATCACAGCCGCAGCTACACTAACGTTTAAAGAATTGATTTTTCCACTCATAGGAATCCGTACTAAGTAGTCGCAATTTTTCTTCAATAAGAGTCTAACCCCGATGCCTTCATTACCCAAAATAATAGCAAAAGATTCGTTTTGAGGAATTTCTTTAAACACCAATTCTGCTTTCATATCGGTTCCAATTACCTTAATAGCGTATTTTTGCAATTGTAAAATAGTGTGGTGTAAATTATTAACTAAAAAAATATTAACGTATTCTAAAGCTCCACTAGAGGTTTTAGCCACTGTTCCGTTTAAAAGAACTTGGTGTTTTTTACCTATAATAACGCCGTCAAAATTAGCAGCTTCCACGCTTCTTAAAATGGCTCCTAAATTGTGAGGATCATGTATTTCGTCTAAAATTAAAAATTTTTGTTTTTTATCGGTCGATAAATAATCAACTAAATTTTTATAAGTATAATCTTGGACTTCAGCAACAACTCCTTGGTGTTGAATGCTTTGCGCTTTTTCGTTTAATTGGTGTTTATTTAACATCTCATATGTCAGATTATGGTTTTTTAAATGGTTTAAAAACGCTTTGTCAGTCATTTTTGCATCAATGTATATCTTATAAATGGGTCGTTTAGCGTTAATAGCTTCTTTGATGATATTTTTTCCATAAATAATCATGGTTTTAATTCTTTCCTTGAAATTACGTTGATAAGCATTATTTATTAAACAATTTCTGTTTAAAAGCAGTTAATTGTTTAATAAATATCATGCCTAAAACCAAAATAATATTGATAATAGCTAAAAATATAAAAGCTGTTAAATGCTCATATATTTTATCAGTAATATTGAACAATGCTTGTTTGAATTCTCTTTTTCTGAAGAAAGTCCAATATCCAAAGAGTAAAAAACCTAAAACCATAACGTGAAATAATAATGTTTTCCATTTATTAAAAGGAAGACAGTTCTTAAAAAACAAGAAACAGAAATTAAAGGAAGTGATTAACATTAACAAGACTGAAACATTATCATGCCTATTCGTCTGATCGTCCCATTTCAAATGCAATAAGTAAATATAATTAAAAGCAATTAAAGAAGCGAAGAAAAAAGCGTTTTTTAAAATGTTGCTTAAAAAATTTTTATTCAAAGGTTTATCGTTAGGTTCTAAAGATAAAAAGAAAGACGGGGTTCCGATGAAAAAGATATCAATTAAATTCCATTTTAAAGGATCAAAAGGAAAAATTATACCATCCATTGAAGAGTAATAATTGTGGAAAATAGTAATGACTGCTAATAAAAAAGATAAAATAGATTTTACTAAAAATAAAACTGAGTTTTTTTCTAAATTATTAATTACTCTTCTACCTTCAGAAACAACTTGCGGTAAAGAACTAAAGTTAGAATCAATTAAAACTAAATTAGCTACATTTTGAGCTGCTGGGCTACCAGAAGCCATAGCAATCGACATATCTGACTCTTTAAAAGCTAAAATATCATTAACACCATCGCCAATCATCGCGACTTTTTTATTATCTTGTTTCAAAGTTTTAATTAAAATTTGTTTTTGTTCTGGCGTTGCTCGCCCAAAAACATCGTATTTATGAGCTATTTTAATTATTTCTTTTTCGCTTAGACCAGCTAAATTTATAGCTTGTTTTTTACTTTCAATAATGCCTATTCTTTGGGCGATATAAGAAATAGTAGAAGGATTATCACCAGAAATGATTTTCATTTGAATGCCTAAATTTTTAAAATAAGTCACAGTATCAAAAGCATCTGCTTTAATTTTATCTTCTAACATAATTAAGGAAACGGCTTGATATTCAGTATTATGATCAATTTTTTCTATACTTTCATTAGTTTGAGCTAATAATAACACTCTATAACCCATTTTAGCGTGTTTTTCGACATCTTTTTCGATTGTAGCAAACTTTTTTTTGAAAATAATTTCCGGAGCTCCTAAAAGAAAAGTGCCTTCTTGCTCAAATTCTACGGCGCTATATTTTCTTAAACTAGAGAAAAACTCAATCTTTTTGATTTTATGATTCCCTTTAGGAGAGTCCTCATTATTTACAAATTCATAATGTAGAGCTTTTTGCGTTGGGTTATCATCCGGAAAAGAGCTAATAATACTAATCATTAAATCTTCAGAAACGTTTTTAGCTTCCGGATAAGAATAAACTTCTTTGACTTCCATAGTTCCATCAGTAATAGTACCAGTTTTATCTAAACATAAAATATCTACTTGGGTTAACACCTCAATCCCGAATAAATCTTTCATATAAGCGTTCTTTTTCGCTAAATTAACGAAACCAACCGCTAAAGACAGGCTAGTCAATAAGAATAAACCTGAAGGCATCATTCCTATCATAAAACCACTTAAACCTAAAAGGAATTCTGATTCAGCGCGAATGTGAGATTCGTAAGAAAAATAAAAAATAAAAGTAGTAGGGATTAATAAAATCATTATCACCATGACTAAATTAGCGAAATTTTGCATTAAAGGGGTTTTGATGTTTTTATATTTTTTTGCTTCATGGGTTAATTTAGAAATATACATCTCATTGCCCACAGCCGTAATTTCCGCACAAGCACGTCCAGAAACAACATAACTACCGGAATATAAAAAATCGCCTTTACTTTTGAAAACAGATTTAGATTCTCCTGTTAAAAAAGATTCGTTTACTTCTAAAGCGCCTTCAACGATTTTAGCATCTGCTACAATCTGAGCCCCTAATTCTAAAAATAAAAGGTCTTTAACTACTACTTCATTCATAGAAGCTGACTTTAAAACACTATCGCGCACTACATAAGTATCATTAGACATTAACAAAGAAATCTTATCTAAAACTCTTTTAGCCTTAATTTCTTGGACAATACCTAAAGATAAATTTAAACAATTAACTAATAAAAACAATAATTGATCATATCTTTTAATCGAAATAATAATAATAAACAGGATTAAAACTAATAAATTCAACAAAGTGAAAACATTAGAAACAATAATATCTTTCACACTTTTACTATTCTTATCTTTTTTAAGATTTTTTTTTCTTTCTTGTAGTTGTTTTTCTGCTTCTGCTTGCGGAAGCCCTGTCAGGTTAAAAAATTTGTTATCAGTTTTTTTATTCATAATCATAACCTACCGTTTTTGATATCGACTTTATCATGTTTTTGGAAAAAAGATGTTTTTTTCAAATAAAACTTTTTTCTTCTAAAAGTTTTCTTAAAAGGTCTGCTTGTTTAAAATCTTTGTTTTGTCTCGCTTGAAGCCATTTTTGATAAAGAGTTACATCTTGGGGAGTAATATTTTTTAAAGGTAAAGAAATACCTAAATGTTGAAACAAATATAATAAAGTGTTTTGTAATTCGGACATTTCGGTTAAAACATAAGTTTTATTCAATTCTTTGATAATTTGATCTATGAGTGTGACCACATTAGGAGTATCAAAATCATTTTGCATCAACTGATGAAATTGTTGTAAATAAGCTAATTTTTTACTAGAAGTCTTTGTATGATTCATTTTTAATTGAAAATTGTTTTTATTTAAAGTATAAACTATTTTATGATATTTAGTTTGTATAGGTAAAAGCAATTCATAACTAAAATTAATAGGTTGTAAGTAATGATGTGATAAAAAAAAGAATTTAATCACGTTAGCTTCAAAATCTTTTAACACATCTTTCGCTAAAACAACGTTATTTAAGGATTTACTCATTTTTTGTTTTTGGTAATCCACCCGTCCTATATGAACGAAAAAATTAGTTAAAGGTTTTGTTTGACTAGCTAAAAACTGAGCTTGTTCATTTTCATGATGAGGAAATTTCAAATCATTGCCACCGCCGTGAATATCAATAGTAGTTTTAAAAATATCTTTAATCATGACAACACATTCGGTATGCCAACCAGGTCGGCCTAAGCACCAAGGACTTTCGTATTGAACACCTGTGTCGGTTTTTTTCCATAAAATAAAATCTTCAACATTTTCTTTTTGAGGATCTAACTCTTTACGAGTATTTTTTTTCAATTTAGTTAAATCTTGTTTACTTAAACTACCGTAATTATCAATTAAATTAACACGAAAATAAACGCCTTTGTTAGTTAGATAAGCATAGCCTTTTTGAATTAAATCTTGGATAAAAATGATAATAGACTTGATATAATTGGTTACCAAAGGAAATTTATCAATAGTATCAATATCTAGTTTTTTTAATAAAGTAAAAAAAGCTTGAATATAATGTTTAGAAATTTGGGCTTCTGTGGCGTCGTTAGCTAAAGCGGTTTGAATTATTTTATCATCTACATCCGTAATATTAACGACTAATTTAACATTAAAATCTAATAAAGTGAAATATCTTTTCATCATATCAAAAAAAATTAAAGGTTTAATATTGCCGATATGAAGGTGATCATAAACAGTTGGACCACAAACATAAATATTAACTTCATTTTCATTTAAAAGGGTAAAATTTTCTTTTTTTTGGGTTAATGAATTATAAATTTTCAACATGATATTCCTTTTACTTTTTAAAATAAGATATTTGTTAATTAATGATTGTTTTTTTTATCAGATAATTTTTTAACTTAATAAATCAATTCTTTTCAGATAAGAGGCTTAAAATAGTTTGGATATTTTTTAAAACAGTTTCTTTCCCTAATAATTCTAAATAAATAGGTAAATGTGGGCCATTCATTTGTAAAGTAGATGCTATACGAATTAAAATAAATAAATGTTTACCTTTTAAAGGGGATTGTTGTTCTAAGCTAGCGATACTGTCTTTGATGTTAACAGAATCAAAATTTTCTAACTTATATAATATATTATATATAATTTGCACCAAGTTAAAACCTTTATTTTCTTTAATAAAGATTAAAAATTCTTCTTTAACTTCTTTCGGTTCTACAAAAAATCTTTGGTATAAGTGTACTATTTCTGCTAGATAACTAATTCTACTTTGAAATAAAGACACTATTTTGGTTAATTTCTCCTGAGAAATAACAATCTTGGCTTGGTTAAAAAAAACGGCTGTTCGAGAAACTAAATCCACAAGAGTCATTTTTTTCAAATATTGGCTATTAATGAAGGATAATTTGAGTACATCAAAAATAGCGGGCGCTTTAATAAAGCGTGTTTTATCAAATAAAGACACCATTTCTTCTAAAGAAAAAATAGTTTTATTGCTTTTAGGGGCGAAACCTAAGAGAAACAAGAAATTAAATAAAGCTTCTGGAACATAACCTAAAGACATGTATTTTTCAATAAATTGAATTACATTCTTATCTCTTTTACTGAGTTTCTTTTTCTGTTCGTTTAAAATTAAAGAAATATGGGCAAAAGTAGGTATTTCCCACCCAAATGCTTGATAAATCATCATTTGTTTCGGAGTATTGGTAATATGTTCTTCGCCGCGGAAAATATGAGAAATCGCCATTAAATGGTCATCTATCACTACAGCATAATTATAAGTCGGATAACCATTTTCTTTCATAATGATCCAGTCTTCAATTTCTTTGCTATCGAAAGATAAAGAACCTCGAATTAAATCTTTAAACTCATATTTGGTTTCAGCAGGAACTTTAAAACGTACTACATATTTAGAATTATCATTTTGATATTCTTTGTAAGCCAATTTTTTATCTAACAATATTTGGGTATACTTTTGATAAAACGTTAATCTTTCGGATTGTCTATAAGGCCCTAAAGGACCTCCGATATCAGGCCCTTCGTTCCATTTGATACCTAACCAATTTAACTGTTCTAATTGTTTTTTTTCACTTTCAGCGACGTTTCTCGCTAAATCAGTATCTTCAATTCTAATAATTAATTCACCTTGATAACGCGTAGAGAATAAATAGTTAAATAAAGCAGTTCTGGCGTTACCGATATGTAAAAAACCGGTCGGACTTGGGGCGTAACGCACTCTTATTTTTTGCATCTACTTTCTCCTTCTAATAAACTCATTATATAATAAATTATTTTAATAAAGTTTTTTAAAATTAAAAAAGAGCCTTTTTTAAAAGGCTCCTCATGCTTGTAAAAATATTATTAAGAAATAAATTAACGTTTGGAAAATTGAGGCGCACGACGAGCTTTTTTTAAACCGTATTTTTTACGCTCAACACAACGTGAATCTCTAGTCAATAAACTAGCTTTTTTTAAAATAACTCTTAAATTAGGTTCGACTTCTAATAAAGATCTAGCAATGCCTAAACGGATCGCTCCACTTTGGGAAGTTATTCCGCCGCCGTGAACATTCGCAACCACATCATATTTTTCTAAAGTATTAGTTAAATTTAAGGGTTTTAACGTTTCTAAACGAGTTTCTTGAGAAGGGACATAATTAGCAAAATCTCTTTTATTAATTTTAATTTGTCCTGTGCCAGAAGTTAAAATAACTCTCGCTACAGAACTTTTACGTCTGCCTGTTCCAAAATATTGATTTTTCTTCATTTTCATTATACCTCTAACGCTTTAGGTTTTTGTGATTCGTGCCTATGCGATTCGTTAGCATAAACAAATAATTTTTTACGCATTTGGCGTCCAAGTTTAGTATGCGGTAACATGCCGAAAACAGCTTTCTCAATGATTAAAGTAGGAGTTTTTTTCAACATATCAGAAACCATTACTTTAGTTAAACCACCTGGATAACCTGAATGTCTGTAATAGGTTTTTTGTTCCCATTTTTTACCTGTTAAATGGATTTTAGAAGCATTGATAACTGCTACATAATCGCCATTATCCATATGAGGAGTATAATGAGTTTTACCTTTGCCTTTTAAAACAGAAGCTACTTTAGTTGCTAAACGTCCTAAAGTTTTTCCTTCAGCGTCTACTATATACCATTTTCTTGTCACCATTTGATCGTTAACGCTAATAGTTTTATTGTTTAATTTTAATTCTTTTTTTTGTTCTACGTTTGTGTTATTCATGAATAATAATATTGCTCCTAGAAAAATTTTATATTTTAAAATTTTTTTATCCAAATTTTAAAATTGCGAAAAATGATTAAATGTACTTATTAATTATAATACATTGCTGTTAAAATGTCAACTTGCTTTGTAAAAAAAATCAAATAAAAACAAAAAAATAATATTAATACAAAAGACAATAATTTCTTAAAAACATCAAAAAATAATTAATTTTATTTTTTTGTTTTTATTGGAATAAATCGATGTGGAGCGAATGATGGGAATCGAACCCACATCTCTAGCTTGGAAGGCTAGGGTAATAGCCATTATACGACATTCGCCTTTGTTTTAATGGTCGGGAAGACAGGATTTGAACCCGCGACCTCCTGGTCCCAAACCAGGCGCTCTACCAAGCTAAGCTACTTCCCGCTTCAAAATTGTATATTTAAAATTAAAATGGCACACTCAAGAGGACTCGAACCCCTAACCTTCTGATCCGTAGTCAGATGCTCTATCCAATTGAGCTATGAGTGCCTATATCAATTATTGAGCTATGAGTTGCTTTTTTAAGTGTTTTTTTTAAAATTGGTGACCCGTACGGGATTCGAACCCGTGAATGCATGCGTGAAAGGCATGTGAGTTAACCGTTTCTCCAACGGGCCATATTTGCATAATTTAAATCTTAAAAAATAGTGCGAAATAAAATAGTAAAAATAAGTTTTATTAACAAGAAATATTAATAGGATATTTTTAAATTAATTTCTTCTCAAAATGAATTAATTAATTTAAAATAACTTTTAATTTTCAACCGTTTAAGATTTTAACAATATTTTTTAATAAAGTCAATCTTTTTTATTAATTTTTTTTAAAAAAAAAGAAAACAAACA
>NZ_AKIL01000043.1 GCF_000309485.1 Milkweed yellows phytoplasma str. MW1 | reverse complement strand
ATATTATTAATAAACATTTTATCCAAGGAGTGCAAAATATGAAAAAAAAATCTGATGAATATTTTTTCAATAATTTACCGAGTTTGAAAGACATTAGCGCTCAAAATATTGAACAAACTTTTGCACTTTTAAAAACTAATCCCCAAGGTCTTTCTTCGGAGGAAATTATTCAAAGAAGAAAAAATTACGGTAAAAACATTTTTGCTAAAAAAAAAAAATCTTGGACAAAAAAAATATTCAAACTTTTTTTTAACCCTTTTAATATGATTTTATTGTTTTTAATTGTTTTTTCTTTTTGTAAAGATGTTTACCATGCTTCAGAAGAGGAAAAAGAATTTTCAACTTTTATTATTATTTCCTTAGTTCTTTTAGTTTCTAATATAATGAATTTTATGCAAGAAGCTAAATTTTCCGATGTTTCTGAAAAATTAAAAAAAATTATTCAAACTACAACATCTGTTAAAAGAGAGAATCAAATTATAGAAATACCGTTAGATGAGGTAGTAGTGGGCGATATCATTTGTTTATCGGCCGGTGATATTATACCTGCGGATATGAAATTATTTGAAACAAAAGATTTTTTCGTTAAAGAAACCACTTTAACGGGAGAATCTAATCCTATTGAAAAAAAAGCTTTTTGTTCGGAAAAATATAATAATATTTTAGAAGATAAAAAACTTATTTTCATGGGTACAACTGTTGTTTCTGGTTATGCTCAAGGGATTGTTATCTCTATCGGAAATAAAACTTATTTAGGCAAAATAAACCAAATAGCTATTAAAGATAATCCTCTTTCAACTTTACAAAAAGGCATTAATTCGATTGCTAAAATAATAACAGTTTCTATTTTTATTGTTTTACCTTCTATTGTCTTTTTAAATTTCATTAAAGCGCCTAACGATTTTAAATTTTGGGAAGTTTTGCCTTTCGCTTTAAGTACGGTTTTAGGTTTAACACCTGAAATGTTACCTTTAATAGCGACTACTTCTTTTTTTATTGGTATGGTAGCTTTATCAAAACAAAAAGTAATTGTCAAAAATTTATATTCTATTCAAGATTTCGGCGCTATGAATGTTTTATTTACTGACAAAACAGGCACTTTAACTGAGGATAAAATCATTATTGATAATTTTTTAGATATCAACAATAACATCAATAATAGAGTGTTAAAATACGCTTATTTAAATAGTTTTTTTCAAACAGGTTTAAAAAATTTGATTGATTCTTCGATTATTGACAAAATGAAACAAAAAAAAGAGGAAGAAGTTTCTTTTCTAAATATTGAACAAGAATTTGCTAAAATTGATGAAATTCCTTTTGATTTTAAAAGAAGAATTATGAGCGTCATTGTGGTTGATAAACAGAAGGAAACAACTGTTATCACTAAAGGCGCCATCGAAGAAATGTTAAATATTTGTTCTTATATGGAAATTACTGATCCTCAAACTAAAGAAACTAAAATTATTCAAATTGATAAAGAAAAAATTTTAGAAAAAACTAGTTTTTACAATAATCAAGTTTTTCGTGTGATCGGTGTAGCTTACAAAAGAATTGATAACAATAACCTAGCTGATTCTAAAAAAGAAGCAGACATGGTTATGATTGGTTTTTTAACTTTATTAGACCCTCTGAAAAAAAGTGCTATTGAAGCAATAGCTTCTTTGAAACAACATAATGTAGAAGTTAAAATTTTAACTGGTGATAACCAAATTTTATCTAAAATAATCGCTTCCAAAATAAATATCGCTAATCAAGATTTTTTATTAGGAACTGATGTAGATCAAATGGATGATGAGGCCTTGTATCAAAAAGCCCAAAAGATTAATATTTTCGCTAAATTAAATCCAGAGCAAAAAGCCCGAATTGTTTCTGTTTTTAAACAAAAAGGCAATGTTGTGGGTTATATGGGAGATGGTATTAATGATGCTGCTGCTATGAAATACGCTAATTTAGCGATATCGGTTGATTCAGGTGTAGATATAGCGAAAGAGTCCGCTGACATTATTCTTTTAGAAAAAGACTTAAAGGTGTTAGAAAATGGTATTTTAGAAGGTCGTAGATCTTATACAAACATGATAAAATACATTAAATTAACTTTAGCGGCTAATTTTGGTAATATTTTAAGTATTTTAGTGGCTTCTTTTTGTTTGCCTTTTGTCCCTTTATTGCCTATTCAAATTTTATTTTTAAATTTAATTTATGATTTTTCTTGTTTAGCTTTGCCTTTTGATCATGCAGAAGAGGAAAATTTAAACAAACCTCGTCAATGGAATTTTAAAAATATTATCTGTTTTATGATTTTTTTTGGAACTTTAGCTTTTTCTTTTGATGTTTTATTTTCTTTTGGTTTATATTTTATAGAAAATTCAAAATTAAAAGATTATGAGTCAGAAAAAATTAGTTTATTTCAAACTAGATGGTTTATCTTTTCTATTTGGACTCAATATTTCACTATTTATTGTTTAAGAAATGATAAGTTTGGAAAAAGTTTAAAAAAATCTCGCATGATGTTTTGGTTTTCTATTATTGGCGGAACTTTATCCCTTTTATTACCATTCATCCCTGTTTTGAGCAAATCATTAAATTTTAAAAACCCTTTTACTCTTAAATACATTGCTTTATTAGCAGTTTCGTTAACTCTTTATGGTTTTGCTTTATCAATCGTTAAAAAAATTTTTATTAGAAAAAACCAAGAATTATTATAAAAATAATAATATTTGGTTTGAGAGGTATTTGCTTATGTCAATTCCGTATATTTTACAAATATTATTATATATTATTATTTTTTGCGTTTTTTTTGTTTTTTCTTTACAAATTTTTTTCAGCAAATATGAATTAACCAAAATAATTTATTCTTTTTTTTTAGGAACCGCTTGTGTTTATTTTATTAAAAAATTATTGAATTCAAATGGTATTGATTTAAACAAACAATTAGAATTTGATATTTATACACCTTTATTAACTTTTGTTTTTATCGCTCCTATAGTCGTTAAAGTCCCTTATTTAAGATACCATCTTCAAGCTCTTTCTAAATCTTGGAAAAGCAGAAAAAATGTTGTTATGGGGAGTAAAAATACTCAAAAAAATATTTTAGATAGTGTTTTAGAATTGTCCAAAAGAAAAACAGGCGCTTTGATTACTATTGAAAAACATCACTCTTTAGAACAATTTGCGCAAAAATCTATTTTAATCGACGGAAACGTTACTAAAGAACTATTGTTAAATATTTTTAATGTTAATACACCTTTACACGATGGAGCCGTTATTATTAGAGGAAATAAAATTTTATCAGCTGGAACTTATTTTATGTTATCTGATAATCAACATTTTGAAAAAACTACTGGTTCAAGACACCGAGCAGCTTTAGGCATTAGCGAAAATACCGATAGTATGACGATTGTCGTTTCCGAAGAAACAGGCGATATTTCAATTGCTTTAGAAGGTATCATGTTAAAAACCAATGATAAAAATAAAATTCAAGAATATTTATCTATGTTTATGCTTTAAACATATTTATATTTTTCAATAGAAATAAGGAAAACTTTAATATGAATAAAAGAAAATTAGGAATTGTGGTTGAATCCACTATTGGGGGAGATTTTGGAAGAAGTCTTTTCCCTGATCTTAGTGTCGTTCATATGACTATTATACACGATAATAAAGTTTTTAGCGATAAAGACTTTGATAACCAAAAGTTATTGAAATTATTGCATCAAGGGATTAAAGTAACTACCAGCCAACCTAATCCACAAGCTTTTGTTAAAGCTTATCAAGAACAAATTGATTTAGGATATGAGAAAATATTTTGTCTTACTTTATCAAAACAATTCAGTGGCACCTACAATAGCGCTCTTAAAGCTAAACAAATTTTAGGCGATGACCGCATTACTGTTATTGATACAGAAAGTATTGGACCAGGTACCTATTTCACTCTTTCCAGAATTCATCATTATTTAAAGGAAAATGAGTTAACTAATGAAGAAATATTTAAAAAAGTAGTTGTAGAACAAAAAAAAGGCAGTATGTTTTTTTCTTTAGATGAATTGAAATATCTAGCAGCCAATAAAAAAATTAGTAAATTCAAATCTTTTTTAGGTAGTTTGTTTAAGATTAAAACCATTTTAAAAATGAAACAAGGTTTTATTTCTTTAGAAAAAAATGTCCGTACTTGGAAAAGTTGTTTTAGATATTTATTAAAATATGCTCTTCAATTACAAGAAGAAGAAGAAGGCACAGTAGAGGTTCAAATTATTTATGTTGAAAATCACGTTATTGTAAATGAATTAATCAAAGAAATAGAAAATTTGAACAATCCTAACTTTAAATTATCATTATACGGTCAAATATCTCCTATCGTTTCTATTCACCTTGGCTCAAAAGGTTTCGGCATTTACATAAATAAAGGATAATTACATATAAAAGACCTTTTTTTCAAAAGATAGATAAGAGATAGATTAATACTTATTTAAATTTTAAACCTTTTTTTATTAAAATAAAAATATGTTTATTTCGGTATTTTTAATCATATATGATATATAATATTCTTATATGATTTGTATAAATTTTTTAAGTATTAAAATAATATATTAATCGAGGATATAAAGATGTTAACAAAGATTCAAGAAATAATTTCTGAACAATTATTCATTCCTAAGGAAAAAATTATGTTGAAAACTAGATTAAAAGAAGATTTAGGGATTGACTCTATTGATGCTGTTAACTTAGTATTTAAATTAGAACAAATTTTTAATATTAAAATTAGCGATGAGGCTTTACAACAGTTTAAAACTATTCAAGAAGTTTGTGATTTTGTTGAATTAAATTCATCTAAATAATACAATTAGTCAAAATGAAATATTAAGGGGTTTTTATGTTGTGTTATGATTTCGAAAAAATTGAATCTAAATGGCAACTAAATTGGATAAAAAACAAAACTTTTAAAACTAGTGAAGATTTAACAAAGCCAAAATTTTATTGTTTAGATATGTTTCCTTACCCTTCTTCTCAAGGGTTGCATGTGGGCCATATTGAAGGTTATACTGCTAGTGATATTGTTAATAGGTTAAAAAGGATGCAGCAATATAATGTATTGCATCCTTTTGGTTGGGATTCTTTTGGTTTGCCAGCTGAACAATATGCTTTAAATACTGGTAATCATCCTAAAGATTTCACTTACGAAAACATCAATAATTTTAAAAAACAAATAGAGAAATTAGGCAAAGGGGTTGATTGGGAGAGAGAATTATCTACTTCTGAACCTTATTTTTACCAATGGACTCAATGGATTTTTAAAAAACTTTATGAAAAAAATCTTGCTTCTTTACAAGAGATAGAAGTTAATTTTTGCGAAGAATTAGGGACTGTTTTAGCAAACGAAGAAGTTGTTCCTACTGAGGATGGTTTAGTCTCTGAAAGAGGGTCCCATCCGGTAGTCAAAAAGAAGATGAAACAATGGGTTTTAAAAATTACTGATTATGCTGAAAGACTTTTAGATGACCTAGACTTATTAGAATGGTCACCTCAATTAAAAGAAATGCAGAAAAACTGGATTGGCAAAAAAGAAGGTTTTATTTTTGTTTTTTCTTTATTAGATGTCAAAGATAAAAAGATATCAGTTTTTACCACTAAACCTAGTACTATTTTCGGAGTAACAGCCTTAATTTTAGCTCCAGAACATACTTTAGTAGCTGGATTAACCACTCTAGATCGTTGGAATGAAGTAGATGAATACGTTAACCGTACTAAACGTAAAACTAATTTAGAACGAGATATTAATAAAGAAAAAACTGGAGTTTTTATAGGCAGTTATGCTATTAACTTCGCTAATAAAAAAAAGATCCCTATTTGGATCGCTGATTATGTTTTGCCTCATTATGGTACGGGAGCCATTATGACCGTTCCTTATCATGATAGTAGAGATTTTGAATTCGCTCGTAAATATGATTTAGAAATGATCCCTATTGCTAAATTACCTGAAGAAACCCAAACTTCTCCTTCTGAAAAGAAAGAACTTCAAGAAGAAAAAGAAATTAAGGTGGAAGACGGTATTTTTATTAATAGTGACTTTTTAAACGGTCTTAATTATGAAGAAGCGAATCGTAAAATTATCGCTGTGGCTCAAAAAAATAATTGGGGACAAGTTAATTTTACATATCAGATGCATGATTGGGTCTTTTCTCGTCAAAGATATTGGGGCGAACCCTTCCCTGTTTATTATGATAAAAACGATAATATTTATTTAAATTCTGATGAGGAGTTACCGTTAGAATTACCTTCAGTGGAAAAGATTGTTGTTTCTGGCGACGGAACATCACCTTTATCTAATATTTCCTCTTGGATATATTTTGAAAAAGATGGTAAAAAATTTAGAAGAGATTCTAATACCATGCCTCAGTTAGCTGGCAGTTCTTGGTATTACATAGGTTATATTTTAAAAAATTATTTAGGTATGATTCCTTTAAACGCCGATAAAGCGAAAGAATTATTAGATTATTTTTTGCCAGTTGATTTTTATATTGGCGGAACAGAACACGCAGTAGGGCATTTATTATATTCCCGTTTTTGGCATAAATTTTTATTTGATTTAGGTTTGGTTTCCAGTAAAGAACCTTTTTTAAAATTAGTTAATCAAGGCATGATTTTAGGTCATGATAATTTGAAAATGAGCAAATCTAAAGGAAATGCTGTTAACGCTTCTTTGATTTTAGAAAAATATGGTTCTGATGTTTTAAGAGTTTATATGATGTTTATGGGACCTCTAGAAGATAGTAAAAGTTGGTCAGAACAAGGTTTAAAAGGGGTACAAAGGTTTTTAAACCGTGTTTATAACATGTTTGATTCATTTGAAATTGTTTCGCAAGAATTTATTCCTTTAAAGAAAATAATGAATCAAACGATTAAAACAGTTACAGAAGATTATGAAAATTTAAAATTTAATAAAGTCGTTAGTCAGTTGATGATTTTTGTTAATGAAGCTTATAAACATCAAAAAATAGATCAAAAACAAATGAAAATCTTTTTACAATTGTTAAACCCTTTATCGCCTCATTTAACAGAAGAATTAAACCAAACAGTTTTAGAATTTTCAGAAGAATTGGTTGATTCTCAATGGCCTACTTATGATGAAACATTATTAACTGCTGATACGGTAGATATTGTGGTTCAAATTAACGGTAAAGTTAAAGCTAAAATAAAAGCTGATAAAGATCAAGAAAAAGAAGCTATTTTAGAATTAGCATTGAAAGATCACAAAATCGCTAACTTAGTGGAAAAAGGCAAAATCGTTAAAACTATTTATGTTTCTAATAAATTATTGAATTTGGTTTTTCGTTTTGATTCAAGGTGTTAAAATTTATAAAAATTATTTAGAAAGAATATGACAAATATGAGATTACATAAAAAAGGATTAGTTATAGTAATTTCAGGTCCATCAGGAGTTGGAAAAGGCACTCTTACAAAGGCTTTGTTGAAAAAAGAAGGTCATAATTTTGTTTATTCTTCTTCCATGACAACAAGAGCCCCTAGAACAGGGGAAATAGAAGGAAAAGATTACTTTTTCGTTGATCAAGCGTTTTTCCAACAAAAAATTAAAGAAAAATATTTTTTAGAATATAATAAGTTTATCGGTAATTATTATGGAACACCTTATGACAAAGTCTTAGATCAAGTTGAAGAAGGTAAAGAAGTTATCTTAGAAATTGATGTACAAGGTTCTTTACAAATTAGAAAACATAAAATTAGCAAAGACGCTGTTTTTATTTTCATTGTTCCTCCTACAAAACAAGCTTTATACAATCGTTTAAAGAAAAGAAATACAGAATCTGAAGAGATTATTTGCCAAAGAATGGATAAAGCGGATCAAGAGTTTTTATTGGCTTATAAATATGATTATATCGTAGTTAACGATGATATTGATAAAGCTGTTGATAAAATCATTTCTATCATCATTGCTGAACATTCTAAAGTTAAAAACAGTATTTCTTTTTATTTAACAGAAATTTTAAATAAAAAAGGTTGAAAAAGAATATGTTAAAAGATAAAAACGAAGGCATTAATCGTCCTTCTATTGATGAATTATTAAAAAGAATTGATTCTAAATATAAATTAGCTTTTTTATCTGGTAAAATAGCTCACGTGATAGAGAAAAACAATAGTTTATCTTCTGTCAAACTTCCTAGTAAAAAAATCGTTAGCAAAGCTTTATCAGAAATTATTAACGATAATTTTAAAATAGTTTTTAAATAAAAAAATGGTTATGGCCAAAGATGAAAAAGGAACTAAACAAGTGACGCCAGATATTCACATTTCTGTTCTCACGAAGGAAGTAATCCAATATTTAGATATTAATCCTCAAGGCATTTATGTTGATGCCACTTTAGGCGGAGGAGGGCATAGTTCAGCGATTTTGCAAAAACTTTCTGAAGGTTCTTTATATGCTTTTGATCAAGATTTATTCGCTATTTCTAAATGTCAAGAAATTTTTAAAGAAGAAAAAAGAATTACTTTAATTTATAATAATTTTTCTTTTTTAAAAGAAGAATTGGCGAAAAGAAATATCAATGCTATTGATGGTATTATTTTTGATTTAGGTTTGTCTTCTTTTCAAATTGATGATCCTCAAAGAGGTTTTAGTTATTTAAAAGATGCTTCTTTAGATATGAGAATGAATCGCAACCAAAGCCGATCGGCTCAAACTATTATTAATACTTACAGTTACGAAAAGTTGAGAAATATTTTTTTTATTTATGGCGAGGAACCTAAATCAACTTTAATAGCAAAAGAAATTGTTAAAAGACGCCCTTTAAAAAATACTTTAGAATTGGTAGAAATTACTGATAAATTTTATTTTTCTTACGGTAAAAAGGACAAAAGAGGTCACAGTGCTAAAAGAGTTTTTCAAGCTTTAAGGGTAGAAGTAAATCAAGAATTGCAAGTTTTAGCAAAAGCTTTGCAACAAGGTCTTCAATTATTGAAAAAAAATGGTAAAATGGTAGTGATTAGTTTTAATTCTTTAGAAGATCGTTTGGTCAAAAACTTTTTTAAAAAAAACAGTCATACTCATTTTTTTCCTAAATTACCTATTAAAGAAAAAGACATTCCTCCTTCTCCTTTGAAAATTATAACTAAAAAAAATATTTGTCCTAGTGAGGAAGAATTAAAATTAAATCTTCGCAGTCGTTCGGCAAAATTAAGAGCAGCTGTTAAAAATATTTAAAAATTTTTTAAAAAAACCAAATATTTTGATTGCCTTTAGGATAATAAAGTATTTGTTTTTTTAAAAAAAACATTATTTTTGTAATAAAAACATCTTTTTATTTGCAATAAATTTAAAT
>NZ_AKIL01000044.1 GCF_000309485.1 Milkweed yellows phytoplasma str. MW1 | reverse complement strand
TATTTTTTTAATTAACACGTTTATATGTTAACTTATTTTTTGTTATTTATTTATTTTCTGACTAATTTCTTTTAAATTTTCTTTAATTTCTTTTCTCAATTTTTCAAAATCTGTTTTATTTTCTTTTCTAAAATCATTTAAAGAAGTATCGACTTTATCTACTTTAGAATCAACTTGTTTGATTTCAGAAATTATATGTCGATAAAAAAGTGCAATTAAAGATAAAATTAATAATGAAATAATAGAAAGAAATATTCTTGTAGAAGGTTTTTTCAAAAAATTTTCTATTTCTGGAGTTGGTTGTTTCATTGATTTGACCTTTATTTTTATTCCTCGGCCGAGGTAATTTTATAGAGGTAATTGGGAGAGGATATATAATTTGGGTTTTGTTTGTTTAACGTCTTCTGTTATTAGAGTTATTTAATTGATTGCAATTGTTTTCGCGAGGCATAGCATTATGTAAAATAATCTGTTGAGTTGAAATACGTTGACTTAATTGTATATTTTGTCTTACAAGATTATTAATAATTTCTTCGGAAGCATTATTATTTCTAGCATTAAAAATTTGTTGGACTATTACAGCTTGTTCGCGATTCATTTCTTGTAAAATACGCGCTTGAGTTTCAAAATTAGTGTTATGATGACCGTTATTTGGCGTTTGATTACCATTATTCATAGCCATTAATGGATTATTACTGATTATTACTAGTAATTAAAAATAATCCTAAACCAATAAATACAAATATATTTAAAAATAATAAATGGTGTTTAATTTTAAACATTAATTAAATCTCTCCTTTTATTTTTATCCCTCAGCTGAGGTGATTTCATAAAGAGAGTTGAGGGAGGATAGAGCGGATTTTTTGTTTTGTTCTAAACTTTTATCATAATTGTGTTGTAAGACATTTCTTAGTTTGATGGCATCAGATAAAATACCTTCACACATTGTTTGTCTGGATTTTAAATGGCCGATTTGGACTTTCATTTCGCCAATTTGTCCGACTAACTCGATTATTTCGTCTTGTAATTTTGAGATTTCAGTTTTTAATCTAATTTTGTCGTCAGGGGAAGCTATTTTTTCTTCTTCTTTTTTATCTTTTATATCTTTTTCTTTGTTAGCTAATGCTTCTTCTTTTTGTTGAAGTTGTTTTTGTAATTGTTGAATTTGGTTTATTATTTCATTTATTTGGGATGTGTATCCATTGCATTCTTGTTTTTTTTCATCTATGTTTTGTTGGTCTTTTTTTCTAAATTCTAATGTTTGTTTTTGTGAATTTCTAAATTTTTCGATTTTGTTTTTTTCTTCTTGAGAAAGATCATTTAGTGTTAAAACTTCGTTTTCATTTTCTGATAAGATATAATTTTTTATTATATCAAATTTTTCTTTAGTTATTTTAATTTTAGATTTTGGCGTTTCTATTTCGCGTTTATTTCTTAGTGGTTGATTTAGTTTTTGTTCGTTATCTACTTCTTTATGATAATTTGATAAGGATTTTGGCTCTTGTTTGGTTTCATTAATGCCTTTAAACAAACCTATAATAATAATCCAATATTTTTTAAAAAAATTCATATTTTCATAGCCTTTCCGATAATAGTAGTAATGGATATTATCTTTAAAAAATTAATTACCACTATTATACATTTTTATTGTGTTAATTTTAAAGAAAAAGTTTGATATATAAATTAATTATTAATAGGTTGTAAGAATTTATTATATCTTTTTTGTTTAATTCTTTCTTGAACTTTGGCGTACTTTGGAGATTTTTGTTTTAATTCTTCTTCTCTCGCATTTATTTCTTCGTTTTTGGTTTCTATTTTTTTTGCTAATTGGTTATATTCAATGTTTAAAGGATATTTTTCAAGGGTTTTTTTCTTTTTTCATCTAATTCGTCAACAATTTTTGTGTATTCATAAATTACAGACTCTTCTTCTTGTGCGATTTTTGTAACTACTTTTCTTGATTTTCCGTATTCTTTGACAATTTGATCAGATTGTAATTTATCTTTATATTCTTCTAGTTTCTTTTCGGAGTCTTTATTAGTCTGCGTTGGCTTCGTCTAAATCTTTTTCAATTCTTTTAATAATTGTTTCGTATGTTTGCTGGTCCATCATTTTAGGAGTTCCATCTTCGTTTTGCATTAATTGTTGAGCTAAGTGAATTGCACGGTGTACTTCGTGAACAATTAATCCACTTTTAGCGATGTTTCCAGCGGTTTTTTTAGTTACGCCGCCGCCTACTGCTCTTAACATGCCTCGTCCTCCGAAGGCATCCATACATACTTCGGCGCCCGGCAGAAATAATGTTTCTTCCGTTAAAAACCCTTTTTAGAATTCACATTTTTAATGAAGTTAGTTTAACCAATCGATATAAAAATATTTTGCCTAAACCTTTTCTTGATAAAAGAAATATTTTAGGCATTTTTTATTATCATATGTAAATCGTTTTTATAAAGTATCCTTCTTTTTTTATAAACTCTTATAGATGTATAAACCCAAAAATAAAAGCTAAATTGTTCTTTGGAAAACAATTTAGCTTTTATTCTGTATTATGGCGAAAAAAATGTTAACATTATTGAGTTTTTTTTCTTTTGAAATTAAATTTATTTTCTTTGCCTTCCAGCAAATTAATAATATTTTTGTAATGTTTTAAAAAAATAATAATTGTGGTGGCAAAGATAAAATATAATTCCATATAAGTTTGTGGAGGTTCCTTTTCCCTCGAAAGCTCAATGCCAGTATGAATCCATAAGCCGACATTTACTAAAGAAGTGGCTATAAGAGACGATAAAGAGGCGTACCCGCTAAATCTTACCATAATAACAAAAGATAAGATCCCTAATAAACCCACTAGGTAATTAATGCTTGTGATAAAACCGACCGAACTAGCGATAGCTTTCCCGCCCTTAAATTTATTGAAAATAGAAAACATATGTCCTAAAACAGCAGCCATACCGAAATAGACTCTAAAATCATTGATTTTCTCAGGAATAATATCATTTTTCGTTAAATGTTTAACGATAAAAATAGGCAAAAAACCTTTTAAAAAATCTAAAATAAAAGTTAGTAAACCTAATTTAAAACCTAATACTCTAGTTACATTCGAAGAACCAATATTTTTTGAACCTAAAGTACTAATGTCTTTGTTTTTAAAAATTGTTCCTACCAATAAGCCTACCGGAATAGATCCTATTGTATAAGAAAATAAAATAATACTTACGATAATACTTATATTCGATATATTCATGTTTTTATTTTTCAAACTTTCTTTTATTTATATTATAACAATTTCATAAATATTTGTTAATTAACAAATAATAAAAAGTTAAACATATAATTTGTAAATTGGTCTAAAACCAGATTGGGTTACATATATAAATATTTAAAACCGAAGGTGGATATGATATATACTAGAGGACCAACTACACGAGTCGCTATAGTCGCAAAAGGCAATAAATCTTCTCGATGACTAATAGCCATCACTCCTAAATTGCCCGTTCCACCGATGCTGTGCGAGCAAAGTCCAGCAGTTAAAGATAATTCTAGAGGGTAAAAACCTAATGATTGGGATAAAATAAAAGTTGTTATCACAGCGACCGTTAAGGAAGCAACAACGATTAATACAACACTAGGTGTTTTTAAAGTATTTATTAAATTGGCAAAATTAGTAGTTAAACCTAAACCGGCTAAAACAGGACCTGTAAAATTAATAGACATGAATTTTCCAGCTTGGGACACAGAATTTTGATACTTATCAGACAATAAATTAAAAATTTTAATAACTAATAAAATGATAATAACATATACCATTGCGTCTAAATAATTACATAAAACTTGGTTAATCATATTGCCTAAATTATAAAGAGCGAAAATGATTAATAACCCCATACCTATTTGTTTATGTTCTAAAGGTGTTTTGATAGACTTATGAGAATGGTCAATCTTTTTTTGCTCTAAAGAGCCTTTGCCGCTGTATTTAGTTTTATCAAATAAAACAAATAATAAACCAGCGAAGAAAATACTTAAAACACGGGCTAAAATTAAAGGCGCTAAAAGAACACTTCTAATTTGACTTGCCTCTGCTGATTCTTTAAAAGCGTCTTTATAAATACCATTGGAAAAGCCACCAATACCTAAGTTAGTCCCTCCATTAGTTAAAGGCACAAACACAAAGAAAATACTATCCCAGAAACTGCCTTGAGATTTCTTTGAGAAAATAACATCTGGATGAAAACTCACTAAATAACCTAAAAAACCACTAACAACAAAAGCAAAGATAATAGCGATTAAAGTGATCGGAATAAACTTGATTAAAGATCTTTTTAATAAATCTCTATCCACGCTTAAAATACTTCCGGCGATAACGATAGTGATAAAGAATTGTGAGAAATTAATCCCTAAACCATCATTCGCTCCTGGTTTATTGAAAAAAGCTTTATCAAAATTATCAGCTATGTTTTTTGGTATTATTTCTTTATAAATTAAAAAAGATGGTACTAATATAGAAAGTAAAAAACCAAAGCCTAATTTATTTAAAAAAGGCGTTTTAGAACCAATATAATTTAAACCAATCCCTAACACCATAGCAAAAAATAAAGGCGTTAATAAAGGATGCCATAATTTTTTATTGTCTCGATCTATTCTCATATAAACGATATTTAAAATCATTATTACAACAAAACTTAAAAACAATAAAGGGTTAAAACCAAAAATCTCTATTTTCTTTTTATTATTTTTTTCATTCATAAAAAATGTTTCCTTCTTTCTTATGGATTAGAATGTTAATGCATGAACACTTATAATTATATTTTATTGAGAAAAGTTTATAACAAGAAAAAGTCATTTATAAACATCCTTTGTTAAAAAAACCTTTTATTAACCGAAAAAATGCTTGTTGTGTTTCATTTATTTGCTCAAAAAATTTTTCTATCTGATGATTAACTATGTTTTTCGTTGAAATTAAATTGTTGATAAATATTTTGTATTTTATTTCTAAATAATAAAAAGACCACTAAGTTGATCATATTGGAAGTAATCACGGGAATCAGATTTAAAAACCATAAAATAAACCAAGATTTAGTTGTACCACCGTTAAAAAAAGCGTTTATCAAGTTCGCAAAAAGACCTGCACGAGTAGGTAAATTTTTTTTAATAATGTTTAGCCACGCATAACCGTTAATTGTGCGAGAAATACTTTGAATGATGATAATAATAGTGAAAACTAGTAACATTTTTTGATAATTTTTTTCGTCCGTTTTTAGAAAAGATATAAAAAGATATGCTAAAATAGGTATAAAAGTCCCAAAGATAATATTTTTGAAAATAACAGCACTTTCGTCTACAAATAAAGTTTGATAAGTATTATAGATTTGTAAGTATTGAAATGAGGAATAAAAAACTCCATCAAAAAATAAGTAAATCAATAAAAAAGTTAAAGCATATTTAAAACTAAACAAAAACATTAAAACGAATAAAGGAAAGTGCCAAAAAACACATAATTGAGCGTCTATAATCGGCATTTTTTTAAAACTAAATAAACTGCCTGAAAGAAACTTTTGGTTAATTTGAGCTAATATAAAAGCCATGGCTATTAAATTAGCTCCTAAAGTTATTTTTTTTAAATCTATTTTTTTAGTCATATTATTTTTTCCTTTGATGCGAATATATTAAGCGTGTAAAGAAAGCATTTTTTATGGGAGTGATTGCATAAACACAATTATGCTTGTGTTTTAAGTGAATTATTACATTTATGTCTTTTTTATTTTAACATATAAGACCTCTTCTAGAATGATTATTCTATCAATAAATGTTTCTCATATGCGATAATCATGATATAAACTCTTTTTTATTGAATTCAGTTACTCAATGAATTAATAAAAAGTCAATAAACATGTTTTTTTAATATATATTTTGTTATAATGTTTTTGTCTAATAATCTTTGAATAAATTTCTAAAAAAAGGAAATGATTCGATTGATTAATGATGGCAAAAAATGTTTCAGATGGAGTAGTACTCAAGTGGTTATAAGAGGCGTCCCTGCTAAGGACGTAGTCCAATTTTTGGTGCAAGGGTTCGAATCCCTTCTGCTCCGCCAATTATAAAAAAAATTTGATGATATTTTTTTACTTAAGCATTTGTTAAATAGTTTTATTTTTCCCAATAATATAATATTTAGCCAGAATTGATTTATCTTTTGTTTAATTAAATAAAATTATATAT
>NZ_AKIL01000045.1 GCF_000309485.1 Milkweed yellows phytoplasma str. MW1 | reverse complement strand
TATATTTTAACGATATTAAAATAATATGTTAAATAATTATTATTTTCTAAAGAAAGATTGTTAAAGAATGAAAAATATCATTAAAAAATCAGCGAATTTCTTAACTGTTTTTCGTATCTTGTTGGTTTTTTGTATGTTACCTTTAATGTTTATGATTTTAAATATAAAAAAAACACATCCAGATGGTGTAGAAACAACGCTAAGTTTATGTTTTAATTTGATTTTTATCATTGCAGCTATTACCGATTATCTTGACGGTTATATAGCTAAAAAATTCCAACAACAAACAGTTTTTGGAAAATTTTTTGACCCAATAGCTGATAAGTTGCTTGTTATTATCACTTTTTTTCACATATATTTGTTAAGTAAACATAAATTTTTATTACCTGAAAAAAACGATAATAAAAGCGTTGAAACAGGAATCGTCATTATTATAATAGCCACTATTATCAGAGATTTGATCATTACGGGAGTACGTTTGGTCACTGTTGAAAAAAAACATATTATTTCCGCTTCTTTTTTAGGAAAATTAAAAACTGTTTTCACTTTTATAACTATTATTTTTTTATTATTTGTTCAACAAATATACCGGTATATTTGGGAACCTTTTGTAAAATTATCAATAAGTTATTTTATTAATTTTTTATCAGGCATAAACATTTTTTTAATAGTCGTTTCAGGAATGTTTTATATAATTAACAATTTTAAATTTATTAGATCTAATTTCGTCCAAAACTAACTCTATCTCTACTCAATATAACTAAAAAAATATTTATATTAAAATATATCGAAAATAACCAAAGGAATGAAACAAAATTATGAATAACGAAAAAGTTAAAAACGAAAAAAGCAAAATAGAAAAAACTAAACAAGAAGCGAAGACAAACGAAGAAAATAAAGAAGTGATTGAAAAAACAATTAAAGAAATTGAACAACGTTTCGGCAAAGGGAGCATTATGAAGTTAAATTCGGAACAAACTGATAAAATCCAAGTTATTCCGACTGGTTCTTTAACTTTGGATATTGCTTTATCAATCGGTGGTTTTCCTAAAGGCCGTATTATTGAAATTTTTGGACCTGAAAGTTCTGGAAAAACAACTTTAACTTTACACGCAATAGCGGAAGCTCAAAAACAAGGAGGGAATGTCGCTTTTATCGATGTGGAAAACGCTCTGGACCCTAATTACGCTAAAGCGATAGGAATAGATTTAGATAATTTCATTATTTCTCAACCAGATTCAGGCGAAAAAGCTTTAGATATCGTCGAATCTTTAATTAAAAGCGAAAATTTCAGTTTAATAGTTGTGGACTCTGTGGCTGCTTTAGTGCCGGAAGCTGAATTAAAAGGTGAAAGCGGCGATTCTTTTATGGGTCTTCACGCCAGAATGATGGGACAAGCAATGAGAAAGCAATCGGCTATCGTTTCTAAAACTAACACTATCGTGATTTATGTGAATCAATTAAGAGAGAAAGTGGGAGTTATTTACGGCAGTCCTGAAGTAACTCCAGGCGGTAAAGCTTTAAAATATTTCGCTTCTTTAAGACTAGATATTAGAAAGTCTGAATTCATCAAAGAAGATGGTACTTTTATTGGTATTCGTTCCAATGTTAAAGTAGTGAAATCTAAGGTTTCTTCTCCTTTCAAAGTTGCTCAATTAGAAATTATGTACGGAAAAGGAATTGCTAAAGAAGGTGAAATTTTAGATTTAGCGGTTGATCTTGAATTAGTCCAAAAAAGCGGCGCTTGGTATAGTTATCAAAATAAACATATCGGTCAAGGAAAAGAAAAAGCTAAAGAATTTTTATTACAAAACCCTGAAATAGCGAAATCTTTAGAAGAACAAATTAAAAAAAGTTATAAATTGCTATAAATAAATATCCTTTTAAAAAAAATTTAACAATAGAAAGGTCTTTATATGAAAGAAACAAACAACCTTTTTAAAGGGGCGAATTGGAATAAATTAGAAGACGAGTTTACACAATATTTTTATGAACAAAATTTAAGTCAATTTTGGCGTCCTGAAGACATCAGTCTTCAAAGCGATTTAATTGCTTGGCAAGCACTCTCTCCTGAAGAAAAAAAAGCTTATTCAAGGAATTTATTAGTTTTGACTTTTCTAGATACTTATCAAGGTGATATCGGTATGCCGGTTATTCTTCGTTCTTGCTTACCTTATGAACATCAAAAAAAAGCGACCCTTAATTTCATGGGAGCAATGGAAAATGCTGTTCACGCGAAAAGTTATTCTAATATTTTTATGACTTTTTTAAATAAAGAAGAAATCAATCAATTATTCGCTTGGGGCGAAGAACAAAAAAATTTACAAAACATTTTAAATATTATTGTCGGCATTTACGAAGATTTAGAAAAAAAAATCGTTATTAATAAATATGAAAACGAACAAAGTGATAATAAAACTTTTAACGAAATTAAATGGAAAAGCATGGTTGCTTCTGTTTTTCTTGAAACTTGGTTGTTTTACAGTGGTTTTTATTATCCTTTATATTTCTACGGTCAAGGTCAATTGATGCAAGCTGGAGAAATGATTAACTTGATTATCCGAGATGAAAGTGTTCATGGCGTTTATGTAGGTCGTTTAGCTAAAGAATTATATTATAACTTTTCCAAAGAACAAAAAACATATTTAAAAAAATGGTTAGATGATTTATTGGACAATTTATATGAAGAACAAAAATCTTTAGCTCATGAAATTTATCAAGAAGTTGGTTTGATAGAAGATGTTAACACCTTTGTTCGTTATAACGCTAATAAAGCGTTAATGAATTTAGGTTTCGAACAAAAATTCCCTCAAGAAAATATTAATCCTGTAGTTTTAAACGGACTTAATACTGAAACTAAAACTATGGATAACTTTTCCATGAGAGGGAATGGTTACCAAAAAATGAAATCAGAAAGCCTCAAAGACGAAGATTTTATTTTTTAAAAAATCTTGCCTTAAAATAGATATTATTAAAAAAGTCTTATTAAATAACTTGTTGTTTTTTATAAAAAATAAAAAAGAAAGAAAATTCTTTAAAAGAGTTTTCTTTCTTTTTTATATTAATTTTTTGTATT
>NZ_AKIL01000046.1 GCF_000309485.1 Milkweed yellows phytoplasma str. MW1 | reverse complement strand
AATAAAAAAAATAATCGATCAATTATTTTTTCAAGAAAGGTTTTATATAAACATGTTAAGTTTTCTTACAAAATTATTTGATTCTTCAAATAAATATTTAAAAAAAGCGAAAGCAATAACTACTAAAATTGAAAAATTAGAAGAAGAGATGCAACAACTAAAAGATGAGGATTTTCCTAAAGAAACAGAAAAATTAAAACAACGTTTTCAAGAAGGTGCTTCTTTAGATAGTTTATTAGTGGAAGCTTACGCTTTGGCGAGAGAAGCTTCCAGAAGAATAACTGGTTTAACACCTTATTACGTACAACTTTTAGGTTCTATCGTTTTACATCAAGGCCAAATAGCCGAAATGAAAACCGGAGAAGGTAAAACTTTAACTTCTGTTTTACCAGCTTATTTAAACGCTTTAAGTGGTGATTCAGTTCATATCGTGACAGTTAATGAATATTTAGCTAGTCGTGAAGCCGAAGGACAAATAGGCGATATTTTCCGTTTTTTAGGCATGAATGTGGGTTTAAATACTAAAGATAAAACCATTCCTGAAAAAAAATTAGCTTATCAAGCTGATATTCTTTATTCTACTAATAGTGAATTAGGTTTCGATTATTTAAGAGATAATATGGAAACTGATATTAATAATTTAATGATGCATCGTGATTATAACTATGTTATTATTGATGAAATAGACTCTATTTTAATTGATGAAGCCAGAACTCCTTTAATTATTTCAAGTAGCACTCAACAAGGAAAAAAGTTTTACCGTGATGCTGATCGTTTCGTAAAAAGCTTAAAACCAGAACATTATATGATCGATTTAGAATCTAAAACCATCGAATTAACTGAAGAAGGCGTACGCAAAGCTGAAGCTTTTTTCCAATTAACTAATTTATACAATAATTCTCACTCTTTATTATTGCACCACATTAAAAACAGTTTAAAAGCCGTTTTTATTATGGAAAAAAATAAAGATTATTTAGTGGATAAAGGACAAGTCTTAATTATTGACCAATTCACTGGTAGGATTTTAAATGGTCGTCAATTCAGTGATGGTTTACATCAAGCGATCGAAGCCAAAGAAGGATGTGTTATTAAAGAAGAAACAGAAGTTGCCGCCACTATTACTTACCAAAATTTCTTTAGAATTTACCGTAAAATGTCAGGCATGACAGGAACAGCTAAAACAGAAGAAAAAGAATTCGTTAATATTTATAAAATGAAAGTAGTGGAAATTCCTACTAATAAACCAATGATTAGAGAAGACGCTCCTGATTATGTTTTCGCTTCTGCTAAAGCAAAATGGCAAGCTTTATTAGGCGAAATTGAAAAAAGGCATGCTACACAACAACCTATTTTAATCGGAACGCCAACAGTGGAAGTTTCCGAAGAAATAGCTAAATATTTGAAAAAAAGAAAAATTAAACATGAAGTTCTTAATGCTAAAAACCACTCTAAAGAGGCAGAAATTATCGCTAAAGCTGGACATAAAGGTTCTATCACTATCGCTACTAATATGGCTGGTCGTGGGACTGATATCCGTTTAGGCGAAGGAGTAGTTGAATTAGGCGGATTAGCTGTTTTAGGGACCGAAAGACACGAAGCACGTAGGATTGATAACCAATTAAGAGGACGTGCTGGACGTCAAGGCGACCCAGGTTTTTCTCGCTTTTTCGTTTCCACTGATGATGATTTGGTGAAACGTTTTGGCGGTAACAGAATGCAAAAAATTATCGCTATGTTACAAAACAACAGTGGTTCTGATGAACCTATCACTTTAAAAATGTTTAGTAATTTTGTGACTAACATTCAGAAAAAAATCGAATCTTCTAATTATGATTACCGTAAATTTGTTTTACAATTTGATTCTGTTTTAAGATTGCAAAGAGAAATCATTTACCAACAAAGAAAAGAAATTTTAAAATCTGAAGAAGTAGATGTTTTAGTTGTAAACTTAATGAATAAAACTTTAAACAGTAATATTAATTACTTTTTAAAAAATAAAATGACCAATAAAGATGATGAAGGTATTAAAGAATTTATTACTTATTTAGAAACTTTATTTTTCCTTCCCAATACTTTTACGGTCCAAGATTTCCAAACTCAAGAAGAACCGCGTTTTCTTTTATCTTCTAAAGAAATAGAAGAAGTGGTGAAAAAAAAAGTAACGACTTTCTTGGAAGAGCAAAAAGCTAAATTACAAGTTATTGATGATAAGCAGTATTTTTATGTTTTAAGATACATTATGCTACAAAAAGTAGATTCTTATTTCAAACGTCATATTAATGATATGAGCATTTTGAGAAGAGGAATTAATTTTTTAAGTTACGGTCAACAAAACTCCTTAGTAGTTTATCAAGAAGAAGGGCAAAAGTTTTTCAACCAAATGATCGAAAATATAGCCCTTGAAGTAACGAAAACTATTTTAAAAAGTTCCGCTTTAACCGACCAATTAGTGGAATCCTTTCAAGAACAATTAATTTTCAACCGCTCTGATTCTGAAGACAATACTACGAAAAGGAAAAATAGAAAAATTAGAGGCTCTAGAAAACCTTGGAATTAAACTTTTTTATACCCCACAAATGAACATAATTTAAAACAGTCTTTTAAAAGAATTTTTATTTTTTGAAAATATTTTTAGTATTTGTGGAAAAAGATATTATCCGATAGAAGGAGAATAAAGTGAATAAAAACAAAAAGATAAAACCCCTATTGTTCCTTATAAAAGTAATCGTTTTTTAGATTTAGTTAATAAAGAACAAAACTCACTTTTAACATCTGAAGTCAATTATTCCGTTATTAACAAGACGATAGGCTTACTGAAGTGATTTTAGGAGATGTTTTTTCAAAGTCATCCCTAAAATTAAACAAACTTTTGAAGTTATTATCGCCGGATCCTCCTAGCGTGGGATAATACTAATCAAAACACCCTTCTTCTAAATTTTAACAAAATTCTTATGAAAATCCATTTTATCCCTTTGGAACTAACAAAAAACAAAACTTTATATCGATCAAATAAGATAACTTTACACATCAGCTTATTTTAATTTTTCTGGTCAAAAAAGGAAATAAACTTTAGGAAAATTCGGCAACCAAACCACTACTTATAAAGTTCATGAAAAAGGCGCTTTACCTCACGATGTGATTAAAATACCTGCTTTAGCAGGTGGAGCCAGTTTAAAAGAAAGATTTTTTTGCCGAACTTGTGAAAATAAAATTTTACCATCCAAAGAGTTAAAAAAACATTTAAAACACGATACAATAGTTTATCTTACACAAAAGCCTCAAGTCTTAACTGAAAAAATGATTAATTTAGTTATTCAAAAAACACACCAGGAAATGTTTTAATCCCTTTTGTAAGTTCTGGTTCAGAATTATTAGTAGCTAAAAGGATTAATTTAAATTATATCGGTATTGAAATAAATCCTGATTATGATTGTTTAACCGAAGAGGTTTTGAAAAATGTATACATTAACTCTTCAAATGTTGAACAATTTGGAAGCCAAATTAAAAAAAATTCATGATTTTTTTCATTATGCGAGTTGCAACTCTTTAAAATTAGAAGAATTAATTGTAAAAAACATTCAAGAAGATTCTTCAAACTCTGATAAGATCGAATAGATCTGCAACAGTCACAATGTAGAACATGATATTTTGATTAACGGCAAAACTCGTATTCAAATTAAATCTGGCAAAAACAAAAATTTAATTTAGTTTTTTCTAGACATAGGTTAAGTAAATTCAACGGCTATTTTAAACAAATTAATAATTTTCTGAACGGAATTGATTATTCATTCATCGCCGTTCCTTACAAAAGAAAAAAATGCAAAATGGTAAAAAAACATTTTTACGAAGTTATGCAATTTCAAAATAATATATTAAAAATTTCTGAAAACAATTCATGGGTTGAAAAAGCCATCAATTAACTAATTCTCATGGAGTGGTTTTTTTAATATATCCTTTTCAATGAGTTGGCCAATTGGGCGGCACATTCCTTTAGTTTTAATCCTCGCAAAGACTTATATGAATGAAATTTAAAAAAATTATTAAACAAAACGCCTATATGATAAATATTTAATTATTAAGATATGAGATGTAGGTTTTTCTTTTCTTACAATTTCCCAAGCGATGACAAAATTTTCAGATAAAAATTAAAAATAATTTGCTTTCTTATGAAAAAGAAGTTTTACTTAGTGTTAGTATTTTTTTACAATTAGAATATTTGTAAATATTCTAATTGTAAAAAGAAGCTTTTGATAATCCTTCGTTGCATAAAAAAGGACAAAATTTTAACACGGAGAAAAACGAAATGGAAAGATATGAAATTAACCAAACTCTAACCGCTTTGCAAATTGTTTTGCACAATTTAGAACAAAAAATCGATTTAAAAAACAAGAAAAAACAAATAGACGATTTAATGGCTTTAATGGAAAAACCTAATTTTTGGACCGAAAATAAAGACGCTATTGATATTAGTCAAAAACTTCATCAACTACAAAATAAAATTTCTAATTTTAATTCTTTAAAGAAAAAATACGATGATTTGGCGACTTTATTTGTACTAGTAGAAAATGAAAACGATAAGGATTTGCTTTTCCTTATTGAAGAGTTAAAACAAATTCAAAAAGAAATTAAAGATTTTGAAATTGAAGTTTTATTGAATCAACCTTACGATGAAAATAACGCTATTTTAATTTTACATTCAGGTGCTGGCGGAACCGAGTCGCAAGATTGGTGCGAAATGTTAACACGAATGTACCAAAAGTACGCTCAAAGAAAAAAATTTCAATACGAAATCCTTCATTCTCAACCAGGCGAAGAAGCGGGTTTAAAAACGGCGACTATCTTGATTAAAGGTCCGTACGCTTACGGATATTTAAAAGCTGAAAGAGGCGTTCATCGTTTGGTGAGAGTATCTCCTTTTGATTCCGGCGCAAGAAGACACACCTCTTTTGCTTCTTGTGAGATTTTACCTGAAATTAACGAAGATATTCAAATTGAGATTAAAGATGAAGATATCAAAGTAGATGTTTATCGCAGTAGTGGAGCTGGCGGACAACATGTTAATACAACCGATTCTGCCGTAAGAATTACTCATTTACCGACCAACACTGTCGTGACTTGCCAAAACGAAAGAAGTCAAATTAAAAATAGAGAAAAAGCTTTACAAATTTTAAAAACCAAATTATTACAAATAGCTTTAAAAGAACAAGAAGAAAGTAAAAAAAACTTTAACGGAGAACAAAAAGATATTAGTTGGGGTTCTCAGATTAGAAGTTATGTTTTTCACCCTTATCAAATGGTAAAAGACCATCGCACCAATTATGAATATTTTCAAATTGACGCTGTAATGGATGGTTTTTTAGACGATTTTATTAACGCTTTTTTGAGGCAAAAAAACGATTCTTAATAATAAAAAATTCTCATTAGAAAGGGCATAAAAAGATTATTCAATCTTTTTATATAATAATTATTTATGGACACCAATGTTTCCAATAAGAAAGATAACATTAAAAAATGGACAAGTTTGATTTTAAATGATATTGTCTTATCTATCGCTATTTATTTCTTTTTAATTTCTACTAATTTAAACACAGGAGGAATGAATGGCGTAGCTATGTTGATGGACAAATTTATTAAACCTGATTTATTTTCAACAAGTTTTTCTAATATTTCTGTTTTTATTTTCCTCACTCAAGTATTTTCCTTAATAGTTGGTTGGAAAGTTTTTGGTAAAGACTTCTTCACTAAAACCGCTTTTTTAGTTATTATTTTAATCGTCAGCGTTCCTCTTTTTGATTTGTTAACTGACAAGAATAAAGGTAAGATTTTTGATTTATTACATATAAAAAACATGTACGTTCAATTAGTTATTGCTTCTCTGATGAGCGGTCTTCTGATTGGAACTACGTTGGCAAACATTCGAAACCACGGTTATAATACTGGAGGAATGGATGTTTTTCATAAACTTTTAAAAGAAAAGTTTCAAATTAATTTCATTATTATTTTATTTATGACTGATGGTGTTTTAGTTTCAGTTGATTCTTTATTAAAAAGTATGGAAAATAAAAAAGAATTTGATGGAGCGGTTTTTTTGGAAACCGGGATTAGATTATTATTGTCTTTTATAACTATCATTATTATTGGTTATATCATGGAAAAGAAAAATAAAATTAATGTTGATATTGCCGATAACAAATAAAAAAGTCTTCAATTCTGAAAATAAAACACCTCATTAAAACTCAATATTAGGAAGGTTTTTCAACCCATGTATCACAACGGTTTTATTAAAATAGAATTATCCAATCCTGATTTGCACATCGGGAATCCCTTTAAAAATGCTGAAAGTATTCTTAAAGTTCTTAACCATAGCAAAGCTAGCTTTGTTTTATTTCCTGAATTATGTTTAAGTAGTTATACAGCTGGAGATTTATTTTTTGAAACTACTTTTTATCAGGAAGTTTTAGAATCTTTAAAATTTATCATGGAAAAAACCACTTTTGAAGGAGTTTATTTAGCAGGAATGCCTTTCTTTTTGGAAGAAGTTTTATTCAATGTCGCTGTGGTAATTCAAAAAGATAAAATTTTAGGCATTGTTCCTAAACACACTATTCCTAATTATAAAGAATTTAGCGAAAAAAGATGGTTTCATTCTGGCAAAACTATCCAAACACAAGAGATTGATTTTTTAGGACAAAAAGTACCTGTCGGTAATATTTTATTTATTAATAAAAAATTCGATATCAGTTTTGGGGCGGAGATTTGTCAAGATTTATGGACTATTGAATCTCCTAGCGATTTATTAGCTTTAAATGGAGCGGAATTAATTTTTAACTTATCTTCTTCTACCGAACATATCGGTAAAAAAGAAATGCGCACAAATGCGGTTATTAATCATTCTCGCAAACATATTGGTGGTTATTTTTACACTAGTAGTGGAATTACAGAATCATCTACTGATGTCCTTTTTTCTAACCATAAAATAGCCGCTGTTTTCGGTAATTTAATTGGTGAAAAAGATTTATTTAACCAAGATGATACTAGTTTAGTCGTTGATGTTTGTATTGATTCTATCAAACACCAAAGAAGAATTGATACCACTTTAGGTGATCAAAAAATCGGCAAAGAATATCCTTTTTTGAAAGCTTATTTCAATATTAAAGAATATGATAATTATGAATTTGAAAAACCTTTCCACCAAAAACCTTTCGTGGAAATGAAGGATTTAGAGGAACAATTAAAACTAGCGAACCATATTCAGTTTTTATCTTTACAAAGTAAAATATCACATATTAAAAATTTGAAAGTGATTTTAAAATTCGCTTCGCGTTTAAACGAATTATTGTCCCTTTTGGCAGTCGTACAAAGTTTTCAAGCTAGTAAAAAAACACTAGATGATTTGATTGTGATTATGGAAGATGAAAAAGATTTTCAACCTGATTTTGTTGCATTGATTAAAAACTTTTTAAACAACTTAGGGATTAAAAATATTCTTCTTGATAATGAGGATCGCCAACCCCAAGTTAAAGAATGGTTAAGCAAAGAATTGATTCATCACGCTTTAAGTAAATTTACCCCAAATCCTCTGATGTTGGACGATTCACAAATTTTAGTGTTAGAAAGTGATAATTTGTCAGATACGGCTTTAGGAAAAGTAAGTGAAAGAATCCATTATTATGATCAATTGTATAATGTTAATGTTGGTTTAACCCAAACTTTCATGATTGAATTAATTCTTTTCCATTTGAATAAACCTATCATTTCTATCACTCCTGAATTAAAAGTTTTTTACCAAGAACAGATAGAAAAATTTTTAACCCCTAATATCATCATAGAAGATTTTATTTTATATCATCATTTAAAAAATAATTTTTCTAAAGCAAAAATCGCTTTTTTAATCAAACACACTTTCTCTTTAAATGAGGAAGAAAGTTTAGTTTTAGTGCAAAATTATTTAAAAACTTTTTATCAGGCACAATACAAAAGGCAACAAATGTCCCCAGGACCTAAAATTTTAGAAAATAGCCTTTCACCAAGAACGGAATTTAAGTTACCTATTAATTTCCAACGAAAAGAGTGAAAAACGTAATTTATAGAAATAGAAGTATAGAATATGAAAAAAAAAGTGATTGTTGGTTTATCAGGTGGAGTTGATAGTAGCGTTACGGCTTTATTATTAAAACAACAAGGTTATGAGGTAGAAGGTATTTTTATGCGCAATTGGGATAGTAGTTTGAATTATGATGTTCAAGGTAATCCTAATATTAATGATGATGTTTGCCCGCAAACAGCCGATTTGAATGATGCTGCTGCCATCGCTAAACAATTAGATATTAAATTTCATCAAGTTGATTTTTCCGAAGAATATTGGGACCAAGTGTTTTCGTATTTTTTAAAATTATTAAAACAAAATTTAACCCCTAATCCCGATGTTTTATGCAATAATCAAATTAAATTTCTCACTTTTATCAAATATGCCGAACAATTCAATCCTGATTTTATCGCTATGGGGCATTATGTCAATATTACTCATAAAAAAGGTCAACCCATCTTAACTAAAGCTTGGGACGATACCAAAGACCAAACTTATTTTTTATCTCAACTTAAACAAAAACAATTAGATAAAATCCTTTTCCCTTTAGGAAAAATGACTAAAAAAGAAGTCAGAGAAATCGCCGCTAAAAATTCTTTAATAACAGCGAGAAAAAAAGACTCCACTGGTATTTGTTTTATCGGAGAACGCAAATTCAGTTCTTTTTTAAAAAATTATATTCCTGCTAAAAAAGGTCCTATTAAAGATATGAATGGCAAGTTTTTACAAGAACATGAAGGCATTTTTAATTATACTATTGGGCAAAGAAAAGGACTTAATTTAGGGGTTACTCAAGAAAATCAAGCTCCCTGGTTTGTCGTGGGTAAAGAATTGCTTACCAATACTTTGTTTGTGGACCAAAGTTATGACAGCCCTTACCTTTATAGCGATTCAACTTTAATCATTGATGTCGTGTGGAGAAATTATGATGTTTATCAAAATCATGGTAAAATGAAGATGATGGCTAAATTTCGTTATCGTCAACCCGATCAAGAAGTGGAACTTGTTTGGTTGGATAAAACAACTTTAAAAGTTTATTATCCCCAAAAAATCAAAGCTATCACGCCAGGGCAAATAGCGGCTTTTTATAAAGATGATTTTTGTATAGGAGCAGGAATGATTAAAGAAGTTTATTATCAAGAGAAAAAACTTTCATATGTTTAAACATTTTTTTATCCTTTAAAAATATGTTTTAAAAATTTAAAAAAATAGGTGATTAAAGTGCTTTTTAATACTACTGAAAGCCATAACATAGAAACAAAAGTTCATGAAGAAATTTTATTTCAAGAATTGATGCAAAAAGTAAAAAAATACATTCATGAAAAAACAGTCTTAGATAAAATTAATCAAGCTTATTTATTGGCTAAAAAAAAACATACAAATCAAAAAAGAGTAACGGGTGAAGACTTCATTATTCACCCTATTTCTGTTGCTATTATTTTAGCTGATTTGAATAGTGAACCCAATACTTTAATGGCTGGTTTATTACACGATTCTTTAGAAGATACGGATTTAACTTTTGATGAATTAAAAGATTTTTTAGGGGAAGATGTGGCTTATATAGTGAAAAGAACCACTAAATTAGCTAAACTTAGTTTTAACCCTAAACAAAGACAAGTGGAAAATCATCAAAAACTTTTTTTAGCTATGGCTAATGATATTAGAGTAGTTTTGGTAAAAATAGCAGATAGACTGCATAATATGCAGACTTTAAAAGAAATGAAGCCTGAAAAACAATTACATATTTCCCAAGAAACATTAGATATTTATGTTCCTTTAACCCATCGTTTAGGTCTTTTTAAAATTAAATCTCAATTAGAAGATTTAACTTTTAGATATATGAACCCTAAAGAATATTACCGCATTTCTAACCTAATTAACGCTAAAAAAAATGAACGCGAAAATTCTATCAAAAATATTATTAAAAATATTAAATCTTTGTTTTATAAGTCCGGCATTGTTGATTTTTACATTAGTGGACGTAGTAAAAATATTTATAGTATTTATAAAAAGATGAACCAAGGGCAAGTTAGTTTTGACGAAATTTTTGACTTATTAGCGGTTCGTATTATTGTGGATAAATTAGATGTATGTTATCAATGTTTAGGTATTGTTCATGCTCATTATTCTCCTTTACCAAGGAGATTTAAGGATTATATCGCTGTTCCAAAGCCTAATTTATACCAAGCCCTTCATAACACGGTTTTAGCCAAAGATGGTTCTATTTTTGAAATCCAAATCAAAACTAAAGAAATGGATGAAATTGCCGAAAAAGGAATCGCCGCCCATTGGGGCTATAAAGAAAACAAAGTTTATTCCAAAGACAATAAACAGTTGGAAATAACGCAAAAACTAAGATGGTACCAAGATTTAATTAAAATCACCAAAGATACTAAATATAAATCTCTACAAAATTCCAAAACTTTCGTAGATTCTATTAAAAATGATATTTTAAGCGAAAATGTTTATGTTTTTACACCGAAACAAGAAGTATTCGCATTTCCAGAAGGTTCCACGCCTATTGATTTTGCTTTCCGTATCCATTCTATGATTGGTTTTACCATGACAGGCGCTATTGTGAACGAAAAAATCGTTCCTCTTGATTATAAGCTGAAAAACGGCGATATTATCTCTATTAAAACAAATAAAAACGTTTTTAGAGCGCATAAGGATTGGTTGAAGATAGCGAAAACTTCTTATGTTAAAAAATTCATTAAAAACTTTTTAAATAAACAGAAAAAAGAAGTTTTAACTTTAATCCAAAATGGTAAAGAAATTTTAGAAAAAGAATTGCAAGCGCAAAAGAAAGATTTTAAAATTGACCACAATTTTGTTAAAAAAAGTTTTCACAAACAATCTATTCAAAATGTTAATGAATTATATGAAACTTTGGGAAGAAAAAAAATCACTCCTGATGTGGTGCTCGCTAAAATAAATTCTTTTGAAGAAATGAGAAAAGAATACGATAAATCACAAATTTCAAAAAACTTGAAAAAATTCACTTATGAAAACGAAACAGGTGTTTTTATTGAAGGATTAGATAAAACTAAATTAAAATTAGCGAATTGTTGCAATCCTATTTTTGATGAAAAAATAGTGGGCTTTATTACTAAAGATAAAGGCACCAACGTTCACCGTAAAGATTGCGTTAATTTACAACAATACGATTCTAACCGTCTTATTGTCGCTCATTGGCACCAAAATTATCAATTAAAATACGCCACTTGGCTTTTCATTATTGGTTCTTATAGTTCTTCTTTAATTGCTAATATTACTGATAAAGCTAATGTTTTAGGAATTAATATTTCTAAAATAAACATTATTAATAATAATAAATTATCAGAAACCACTATTAAACTGCAAATACTAGTAAAAAATATTTCTGAAATGGAAAAATTAATTTCTCATTTATTACAATTATCTAATGTTTATCAAATTTATAGAGGAACAAATTAAAAGGTTTATGGTTAAAAAAATAAAAGGAACTCACGATTTATTTCATGATGAGATGTCTAAATGGCAATTTATCGAAAAGAAGCTTAAAACTCTTTTTGAAACGTACAATTTTCAGGAAATAAGAACTCCTATTATCGAATATAAAGAAGTTTTTTATCGTGCTACCGAAAAATCCGATATAGTTAAGAAAGAAACTTATCAATTTCACGATAAAAAAGGTAGATTAATAGCTTTAAGACCGGAAGGGACGGCTTCTGTTATTAGAAGTTATATTGAAAATAAATTGGATCATCAAAACGAGTTAACTAAATTATATTATTTAGGTCCTTTTTTTCGTTATGAAAGGCCACAAAAAGGTCGATATCGTCAATTCCATCAAATAGGCGTTGAAGCCATTGGTGTGCCTAATTCTTTATCCGAAGTAGAAGTTATTATTTTAGCTTATGAATCTTTGTTAACTTTAGGGCTCAAGAATGTTAAAATTAAAATCAACACTTTAGGGGACCTCCCTACTCGTCAAAATTTTTTAACTATTTTTAAGAATTATATTGACCAAAATACTCAAAATTTATGTAGTTTATGTTTAGAAAGAAAAGAAAAAAATGTTTTACGTATTTTTGATTGTAAACAATGTTCCCAAAAAGATGTTTTAAAAAAAGCTCCTTTAATTTTAGATCACCTTTCTGTAGAAGCTAAAAATAAATTTGACCATGTTTTAGAACTTTTAAAAGAAGCTCGGGTTAATTACGAAATAGACCATCTTTTGGTAAGAGGTCTAGATTATTACACAGATACAGTTTTTGAAATTACCAATAATGACGACGCTAACCAAAATGATTTAGTTTTAGGCGGCGGTGGAAATTATAACGAATTAACCGAAGTTTTTGGTGGTAAAAAAACTCATTGTATTGGTTTTGCTTTAGGAATAGAACGTTTAATGATTGTCATGGAAGAGAATCATTTGTTCCCTGATGTCAGTTCCTCTGTTTTAGATGTTTATTTATTAGCGTTAGACCGAGACGCTTTAAAACCGGCCTTTATGTTGATGCAAAAAATCCGTCAACATGGTCTACAAACTAACATGAATTATGAAACAGGTCATTTCAATAAAAAGTTAAAAAAAGCTTTACAAACTAATCCTAAATACCTTCTTTTTATTGGTGAAAAAGAATTAAAAGATAACGTCTTAACAGTTAAAAATATAGCAGAAAAAAAAGAATATAAATTATCACCAGAACAAACAATCAATTTTTTAATAAAGGAATTAACAAGTGAAAACAAAATATAGTTACGATAATAACGAGATCACCCTTAACCAAAAAGGCGAACAAGTCTTTTTAAAAGGTTGGATCGAAAGAAAAAGAAATTTAGGTAATAAACTTTTTATTGATTTAAGAGATGTTTCGGGGATAGTTCAATTAGTGGTACTTAATGATCATCCTCAACATCAACAAATTGCTTTGACTAAAATCGAAACAGTGATTGAAGTTAAAGGTGAAGTGATAGAAAGAATCAATAAAAACCCTAATTTAATGACGGGGGAAATCGAAGTTTTAGTGCAAGAAATGTCTTTTCTTTCTGAAGCGGAGCACATACCTTTAAGTATTGTGGAAAAAAACGAAGCTTTAGAAGATTATCGTTTAAAATATCGTTATTTAGATTTAAGAAAAAAAGATAAAAAAAGTTTTTTAATTCAAAGACACGAAATTACTCAAAACATTAGACAAACTCTTTTAAATAATAAATTTTTTGAATTAGAAACTCCTTTATTATCAAAATCAACTCCTGAAGGGGCGAGAGATTATTTAGTTCCTTCACGCATTCATCCTCATCATTTTTACGCTTTGCCTCAGTCTCCGCAAATTTACAAGCAATTATATATGATTTCTGGCTTTGAAAGATATTTCCAAATAGCTCGTTGTTTTAGAGATGAAGATTTAAGATCAGATAGACAACCAGAATTTACTCAAATAGATATTGAGACTTCATTTTTCAGTCAAGAAAATTTAATGAATTTAACTGAAGAGATTATGACGAATTTGTTTGCCAAAATCTTAAACCAGCCTTTAACCACTCCTTTAGAACGTCTGTCTTTCCAAGAAACTATGAACTTGTATGGTTCAGATAAACCTGATTTAAGGTTTGATTTAAAGATCGAACCTTTAAATGCTTATTTTAAAGAAGATTTCGTTAATACAGAAGGAAACGAGAAAACCATTAAAGGGATTAAATTAAATTCTTCCCTTTCTTTAAACCTTTTAACAAGAAAAAAAATAGAAGAATATAAACATTTGATCAAAACCCAATTTAATTTAAATTTAAACCTTTTTAAAAAAAAAGACAATAATTTAAAAGGTAATTTAAGTCAATTTGTTAATGATGCTTCTTTTTTAGAAGAAGGCGAATGGTGCTTTATTATTAGTAACGATTTAAAAGGTCTTTCTTCAGAAGATCATTTGTTAAAAACATTAGGTTTTTTGAGAAATAAATTAGGTCATAATTTGAATTTAATCGACCCTAATAAAGAATCTTTATTGTGGATAGTGGATTTTCCTTTATTTGAATTTAATTCAGAAGATAATCGTTATTACGCTATGCATCATCCTTTTACAGCCTCTTCAGATATTAATATTTTAGAAAAACACCCTGAAAAAGCTCAAGCTCAAGCTTATGATTTAGTGTGGAATGGTTATGAAATTGGCGGAGGTTCTTTGAGAAATTATCAAAGTCACGCGCAAGAATTAATGTTTCAAAAATTAGGTTTTAGTAAAGAAGAAATTCAAAATCGTTTTGGTTTTTTAGTAGAAGCTCTAAAATACGGCACTCCTCCACATGGAGGCATTGCTTTAGGATTAGACCGTTTAGTGATGTTATTTACTAAAACAAATAATATTAAAAATGTTATTGCCTTCCCTAAAACTCAAAGTGCTCAAGATTTAATGATGGAAACACCTAGTTTAGTTGATCAAGAACAATTAGATGTTTTAAATATTCAATTAAAAAAGGACGCTGAAAAGAAATAAAATAGTATAATATTAAAAGATCCCTAAATAAGGGATCTTTTTTTTCTATCTCAAAACTTTTAGAAAGAAAATGATCTTATTTTGATATAGAAAAAATATAAATATTAAAAAGAGATA
>NZ_AKIL01000047.1 GCF_000309485.1 Milkweed yellows phytoplasma str. MW1 | reverse complement strand
TTTATTTTTTTATTTATTTGTAAGTGAACAAATCTTATTCTATTGGGTTAGAAAGGCTTGATGTGAAATATGAATAAATTTTTGGTTGAAGAAATAGAAACAGGCATGCGTTTTGATGTTTTTTTGGTGCAAAAATTAAATTTAAGCAAAAACAAATGCCAAAATTTGATTTCTTCTGGAGAAGTCTTAATAAACGATCAAAAACAGAAAAAAAGTTATCTTTTGAAAAATAACGATGAAATAAAGGTAGAAATAATTACTAAAAATGTTGTTAACGAATTAGATCCTATTCCTTTAGATTTGGATATTGTTTATGAGGATGATGATTTAGCAGTAATTAACAAACCGGTTAATTTAGTGGTCCACCCTTCTTCTAGTTATAAAGGAATCACTTTGGTGAACGGTTTATTATACCAAATACCGGTTTTAAAAAAAATACAAGGTACAAGACCAGGTATTGTACATCGTTTAGATAAAGATACTACAGGTTTAATGATTATCGGAAAAACTGAAGAAACCATCGTTCAAATGCAAGAATTGTTGCAAAAAAGGCATGTTAAAAGGACTTACTGGGCTTTAATTCATGGTTTTTTAGGACAGCGCGGAACCATTGATTTGCCTATCGGAAGAGATGTGAAAAACCGTTTGAAAATGTCTGTCACTTCTAAAGGAAAACCCTCAGTTACCCATTTTAAAACTTTACAAAGATTTGAACATTATTCTTTATTAGAATTAGAGTTAGAAACAGGCAGGACACATCAAATAAGAGTTCATTTGTCTCATTTAAAGCACTCTATTGTGGGCGATAATTTATACGGCAATCATAATGAAAATATCAAGACCCAGTTATTGCATGCCAAAAAATTAGATTTTTCTCATCCTCAAAAAGAAAAAAAAATATCTTTGGAAATTCCTTTAAATAATGCTTTTCAAAAGGTGTTAGATCAATTAGAATTAGAACCATATTATTTCCTGTAACTATTTTTTATCAAAATAATGTTATTTTTCTTTTAAAAGTGCGATTATGATATAACAATGTTTTAAAATTCATAGTTTTTATAAAAAATAACTTAAAAATAAGGAACCATTTTTATGCATTTAGACACAATTAAACAAACAATAGAAAACACATTAAATAATAAATACAACATTAAAACGATTATTAAACACAATGATAAAAATAAATTATTTGATTTTTACTTAGCTCTTTTTGTTTATCAAAAAACTTTACAAAAAGATATTTTAGAAATTTTTAACACTTTTAAAGCTGATTTGATGAGTTTAAGCGAAATAGAAGATATTTTTTTTGATAAAGGTTTTTTAAATATTAAAATTAATCGTCATTTGATTAGTAAAAAAGTTTTAACAGATGTTTGCGAATCAGGCGCTAACTATGGACAATTAAAACCTAATAATCAAACTATTATTATAGATTATTCTTCTCCTAATATTGCTAAAAACTTTTCTATCGGTCATCTTCGTTCTACAGTTATTGGTAATTCCCTGAAAAATATTTATAATAAATTAGGTTATCAAATTGTAGGAATCAATCATTTAGGCGATTGGGGAACTCAATTTGGTAAAATGATTTTAGCTTTTCAAAAATGGGGGAAGAAAGAATTAGTTTTAAAAGACCCTATTAATGAACTGCAAAAACTTTATATTTATTTTCATGAACAAGCAGAAACAGACGAACAATTAAACCAAGACGCTAGAGAAATTTTTAAAAAATTAGAAGAAAAAGATCCCGAAATAGTTGCTTTATGGAAATGGTTTAAAGATATTTCTTTAACTGAATTTCGTAAAATTTATGATTTATTAAATATTTCTTTTGATCATTATATTGGTGAATCTTTTTATCATGATAAAAGTATGGCTTTAGTGGAAGATTTACGTACTAAAAATTTATTATTGTTAGATCAAAAGGCTTATATTATGCCATTAGAAGGTATTCCGCCTGCTTTAATACAAAAAGACAACGGAAGCACTCTTTATTTGACTAGAGATATGGCTTGTATTCTTTACCGTAAAGAAAGATTTAATTTTCAAAAAACTTTATACGTTGTAGGAAACGAACAAAAATTACATTATCAACAATTAAAACAAGCGATGGATAAGATCATGGGTTATGATTGCGACTTAGAACATGTGAATTTTGGTTTAGTATTGTTTGAAAATGCAAAGATTTCGACTCGTAAAAGCAATAATTATAGATTGATTGATATTTTGGAAGCTACTACTAAAGAAGCAGAAAAAACGATTCAAGAAAAAAACCACAATTTAACTAATATTCATGAAAAAGCTCAAAAAATAGCGATCGGCGCTGTTGTCTTTAATGATTTGAAAAATGATCGCCATTTAAACATTGAATTTAATTTAAAACACATGTTACAGTTTGAAGGCAACACAGGGCCTTACTTGCAATACACTATTGCCAGGCTTAATTCTGTTATTAAACAATTAAAAAAAAGCGATGATTCTGTGGAAAAAAAATGGGTTCAAATGAAGGCTTATTTCGCTCAAGACCATTATTTCGCTTTAATTAAGTTAATGGATCAGTTTTCTTCTGTTTTAGAAAAAGCGAAAAAAGATAATATGCCGAGTATACTAGCGAGATATTTGCTGAAATTAGCTAAAACTATTAATCAATTTTACACTCTGGAAAAAATTTTAACTGACGATTTAGTTTTACAAACAGCGAACGGATTATTGATTAAAACTGTTTCTACTGTTTTAAAAGAAGGGTTAAATATTTTAGGCATACCTCTTTTAGAACAAATGTAATCCCTTATATGTTAAAATTTTTAATAAACTGATCACTCTTTATCATATAACAAAACAAACCACTTAAAAAGGGTTTATTTTTTATCTTCTTATCGTCTTTTAATGATTACATTTTTGTATTTTTTTGCTTGTAAAATTATTTAAACTGACTAAAACGACGATACAAATGATACTTACCAATATAAAAAAGGCGTAATGGCATCGAAAGTAATAGAAATATTACTTTCTGCTGTCCATATGATATAAATAAAATTACTATTCCAATAACAGAAAATCAAGAAGTTTCTTTTAAATTAATAATCCATTAGTTCCAAAAAGACGGAATTCGTTCTTTTAAATATTTGTTTTAAATAATATAGCAAAAAACTTGTTTTCTTTCTATTTCTAAAGCGCAACCTGCTTCTATTTTTGTTCTCGATCTAAAAAATTAATATGTTTTAACATAATATTAGTTAAATTAAAAGCGGTATTTAACAAAAACACAATTAAAGAAGTCACATATAAAACACCTTTAAAATATTTAAAAAGATAAAAATAAACTAATGAATTATAAAATAAGAAAACTTTGCGCAGCTATTAAAACCGATTTACAAATATTCATGAAAAAATCTATTAAAAGAGAGAAGGTTTTTTTGGAAATAAACAACCATTTTATTAAGACTTTGTGATCGTTATAAAGTATAGTTTTTATGAATGCTACAAAAGAGCCAATAATAAACCTAAAAACAATTCATTCATAGTTATTAATAAGGTAATCATAAAAACTGTTTTATAGGACGGTAAAGAGCGCCATAAATTTGACCAAAAGTGGTTTCGTTTTTCAAGGGTTTTGTCTTTGTTTAAATTTTGGTCATATGTAGTTTGAGAAGTATTAAGGTATTTTTGGTATTTGCTATCTTCGCCAGTATTAAAATGTTCTAATTTAGCCGGCAAATCATTAACATCAGTTTCTTTTAAAACTTTTATGTTTTTTAAATGTGTTTCAAATTGTTTTTTTAATTCAACATTGTCTTTATTTAAAAAAATAGATAAAGGTGGTACATCCACTTTTGATAAACCCGATTTTTCTATATCAAATTTCAATAATTTAAATTTATCGCTATTTTTAGTTTTAATAGGAACTAAATTTTGATAATCTTGAATTAAAATATTGATGTTATCTTGTTCAACTGCTTTCATGCAAGAAGTCAAATCAGTTCTCCAAGCGTTTTTTTCATGTTGGACAAATGCTTTATCGTTTTGATTATACAAATGAGGAATGATTTTGCGATCAAACGCTGAACCAGAAAAAGAAGCAAAACGGATAGTTTTTTTGCGTAGTATAAATTTGACTTGTAAATTCCTCAGTCATAAGATTGAAATTAACATTTTTTCTGCCGCATTCAAACATTCATCATCTTGTCTCGCTAAAATACCTAATTTGTAATCGATGTAAGGAATAAAGATCATTTTATCACATTCTTCTTTCCTTGGCAGCATTAAACATTCCTATTATGCCGTTTATGCCTTCTCAGACATCATTTTAAATAGCGTTTAAAATACCATTATAAAGAAACATTTTGATAACTAATTTTTTTGACATTCTCTCAGCTAATTCTTTTAAAAACAACATATCAGCGCTATTAATATAATCGCCGTTTTCCGTTTCAACGCTTTGGATTAAACCCGTTCACTCCGCTATTTAAAGTCAAAAATCATTAGTGGAGTGTCATATAAAGTAATAATAGCCATGGTTAAAGTTTTTCTTTATCTCTTTTTTATCTGTATCAGATAAACATAAAATATAATATATGTAGGAAAAGAAAAAAGATTAAAAAAATAGAATAAATTAATATTTTGTCCCTGTTTTGATAAATGTATTTGCTTATAAATTCTTTAAAGTTCATAATTGTGTAAAAATTATCTTGTCTTTGAATGGAGTTAATTTTTACTAAAAAAGCCCTTATTCATGAATAAAACAATTTAAACCTTAATTTTATTACAAATCCATAATAATCGTATCTTTTTTTATGAGAGGTTAATTTAAAAAAGAATTAATTTTTTTAGATAATATATGAATAGAAATAAATAACTAAGTTTATCTAATTTAGATCGAAAAAAATTATAAAAAAATGATAAAATAAAAACATTTAATCAATATAAATATTTAACATATAATCCCACAAAAGTGTCAAACTTTTTTAGAGATTATTTGCTTCTATCCAAAGACCTAAAAAAAAGACGAAGATGCTTGTTTTCTTTTTTGCCTGAAAAAGGAAATATATTTTGATTAATCAAATTTTAGTTTATAAATACTTTTTGGATTCATAAAGACGAATAGTTACATG
>NZ_AKIL01000048.1 GCF_000309485.1 Milkweed yellows phytoplasma str. MW1 | reverse complement strand
TAAGATTTGATTTGATCATAATCAGCTTGAGTTATTGATTTTTTAGAGGTTGTATACTTCTGGTTCATGGACGGTTTGTTTGTTGTTGAATGAGTGTCTAATATTTGATGTTCGTTAGTTTTTTGGTTATTATTATTTAATGATGATTTGGAATTAGGTAAAGTTTTATTCATCTTGGGTATTTTTTTATTTAAAACAAAACCAATCAATATACAAAAAAGAATAATGCCAATAATAATGATTGTTTTATTTTTTTTAAGAAAGTTCATGTTTTTAATATCCTTTCAAATAATAGTAGTAATTGAGGTCATTTTAATAACACATCAATTACTACTATTATATAACGTTATTGTTTTAAAATTAAAGAAAATTTATATTTGGTAATAATTTTTATGCTTTATTTTTTTTATTATTATCATTAGTTGTATAATATTTTCGATATTGTCTTTGTTTAATTCTTTCTTGAACTTTGGCGTACTTTGGAGATTTTTGTTTTAATTCTTCTTCTCTCGCATTTATTTCTTCGTTTTTGGTTTCTATTTTTTTTGCTAACTTAATGTGTTCATCTGCTAATGTTAATATATCAGAAGCTTCTTTTCTTTTTTTATCTAATTCGTCAACGATTTTTTCGTATTCCATAATTACAGAGTTTTCTTTTTGTACGATTTTTGTAACTACTTGCCTTGATTCTCCGTATTCTTCGATACTTTTATCAGATTGTAATTTACATTTATAATCTCCATATTTTTGTTCAGCGTCTTTATAGTCTGCTTTGGCTTCGTCTAAATCTTTTTCAATTCTTTTAGTAATTGTTTCGTATGTTTGCTGGTCCATCATTTTAGGAGTTCCATCTTCGTTTTGCATTAATTGTTGAGCTAAGTGGACTGCACGGTGTACTTCGTGAACAATCAATCCACCTTTAGCGATAGTTCCAGCGGTTTTTTTAGTTAAACCACCGCCTACTGCTCTTAACATACCTCGTCCTCCGAAGGCATCCATATATAATTCGGCGCCTTGGAAAATAGCGTCACGAAGATTACCGAAACTAAATTCATGTTTTTTATCCCAAGCGGTTAAATTTTGTCTTGCGGCATCGGCGGCTGCTCTCATTATTTCTAATCCTTCTTTTCTTACTTTGATAGCTGCTTGTTTTTCTTTTATTTCATCGATGTTTTTTTGGTTTTCGGTGCGGCGTTGTTCGATAGTTTGGATTTGTTTAAATAATGATTTTTCACCTTCTGTTAAATCTTTATATTGGGTTTCTAACATTTCTTTAAATTTTTTGGTTCTTGTTAACATGTTTTCGTACATTGTTTGATCGGATTCTAATTTGCTAATTTGGAGTTTAATTGGTGCTATTTTTCTAATTAATTCACTTCTTTCGTCTTCTAATTTATCAATTTCTTCTTGTAAAAGTTTTTTATCATCGGGGTTAGTTGTTGTTTTAAGTTCTTCTTGTTTAGTTTTTGTTTTTTTCTCTTTGTTGTCTAATTCAGCTTCTTTTTGTTTTAATTGTTCTTTTAAGATATTAATGTTATTTTCTGTTTCTTGTTTTTGTTTTTTGATATCGTTAATCTTTGTTTCTGTTTGGTTTATTAGTTCTTGGATTTTCTCTTTTTGTTCTTGGGTTAGTTCTTGGGCTTCGTAGAGTTCTTTTAATTCGGCTTTTACTTTGGTTAATTCTTGTTCCCAATTATCTTTTAATCCTTGGTAGTTATTAATGACTTCATCGTATTTGTTGATGGCTTTGTCGATTTCATTGATTAATTGACCAGTGTATTTACTAGATGATTCTTTTGGTTTATGAAAGAAACATAAGTAAATGAAACCTAAAATACTGATAATGATTAAAAAATAAGTTAAATAGCCTTGCCATGTAGTTGTGTTGTGTGTTTGTTTAGAATTAATTGTTTGATTGGTGGAAAGTTTTCTTTTCAAGAAAAAGAAAATACCGAAGATAGCGGTAGCCATTAAAAACCAAGTAAAATAAGACTTAAAGGTTAGATAAGTTTTAATTAGTAGGTCTAAAGGTGTTTTTATAATTATTTACCTCCTTTCTCTTTGTTTTTTTGTTCGATTTTTTCTTGTTTATCAATTAATTTATCTAAATTTTTATTAATTTTATCAAATCTTTCTTGCGTTTCATTTTTCATTTTGTCTAAATTATCTTGAATTCCGTCAATTTTTTGTCCCAAAGATTTCGAAGGAAAATCAATTTGCTCTGTTATAATTAATGGTTTTTCAAAAAAAGTTTTACTGATACATAACGAAACAATAATTGTTAATATCATTGTTGATGTGAAAATTAAAATTTCTTTTAGTTTTGAATTCATTATTTTATTTCTCCTTTCGGTGGATTTTTAGTTTTATTTTCTTGTTCGATAGTGTTTAAGATGGTTTCATCTTGAGAAATTATCATTTTATAAGCTTCTTTTAAGTCTTCTTTATTGATCGCATTTTTTCTACTTTCCCCTTGGCCACGGTTTTTAGCGAAGATAGTGACAGTTGTTTTTAACAGGTTTTCTAGAGTACGATTGGCTTTTTTAAATTGGTGGTCAACTGGTAACCTTTCTAAGGATTCATTGATAATATTGTATAAATATTTTTTCGCTTCTTCACTGTAAGGGTTTTTACGTTTGTTGATTAAGAATTCTAAAAAGGCTTTTCTTTCTTCTTTATTGCCTGGTTTAACTTCGATATTGTAAGTGAATCTTGATTTAATGGCTTCATCAATTTGGTCGATGTGGTTAGTTGCTCCAATAATAAAGATAGGTTTTTGAGGGTTATTTTCAAATGATGTCATTTCGGTTTTGAATTGGTTTACCACATTGGCGACTTCTGAACCAGCTTCTAATCCACTTAAATCAGTAAAGATGGTTTCACATTCATCTAAGAAGATAATGGCTCCGTTGTGTTCTTCTGCTTCTTCGCGAGCGTATTCGAATAAATCCTTCACTAGTTGTGGAGCAATTCCTTTATATTTTTGGGAAAAGATTGAACTGCTTACTTCAAAGAAAGGTAAATTAGTTTCTTTGGCTAAGCCTCTAGCTAAGGTTGTTTTACCTGTACCAGGAATACCATACATTAAGATGCCTAAGGGCGAATCGACCTCGCCGATATTGTTATAGTTTTCTTTATTGTTAAGGTAATCAATAAAACCTTCTACGGCTTGTTTTTCTTCTTTGAAACCGATTAATTGGTTGAAAGAAGGGAATTTTGAAGGATCAGAAGGTTCAAAAGAAACCTCTTGTTGAATATTTTTGTGTGGTGAATCATGAGGATTCATAGATTTTTCCTCTTCATCATTATTAGTGTTAGATGTTGAGGTTTCGGATTCTTTTAGTTGTTGTTGTCGAAGTCTTTCTATGGTTTGATGTTGTGTCTTGAGAGCTTGTTCTGTTTCTGTTAAAGCGTTATGATGAATCCACACATAAGTACCTAAAAAAAGGGTGACAAAAAATAAAATAATAGTTAAAAATTTGATAAAATCTACTTTGGATGATTTATCATTATTTTTTTTGTTAATTACAGCCATATTGAAATTAATTCCTTTCTGAGGTTTGTTAGTTGTTATTTTTTTGTACCTCGATAGTTGTTTTTTGCCTCTACAAATTTAGTGAGGAAAAAGTTAAAAACCCTTGAAAGGGCTAATTAAGGTTTTGACTAAGAATATCGCAACAGATTACTTATTTAAGCGTTATTTTACAATCTTAGTTCCGTTCTAACAAAAAAAGACCAATTAATTATTGGGTGAGCCCCAGCAAAATAGTTCCGAATGAGAACAACTAATTTTTCTAAAACAAATACCTTTTAGAAAAAATTATTT
>NZ_AKIL01000049.1 GCF_000309485.1 Milkweed yellows phytoplasma str. MW1 | reverse complement strand
TTATTTCAAAAAATTTAATTAATTTATTAAAAATTAAAAGTTAATTTCATTTCATCTAAAAGCTTTACTTTTTAACATTTTTCTATCGCAAAAATTAATTCATTTTTAAACATTTGCAATATTATTTATTTTATCAAAATTATCATCTTTTTAACAATTTTTTTATCAAAAAATAACATCTTTTTTTCTTAAGAAATAAAGGCGCCTGAACAGGGCATAATCACTCTTTTTAACTTGTTTTTAAAAGAAGAAAATTATCATTTCTTTCTTATACAAGAGTGTTCATTAAATTAGCAAAAGGATAACCTTGGATAAAATTGCTGATTAACTTTTTAAACAAAGGAAAATTATTTGTAATTTGTTTTTGTGTTTGGGTATTTAAACGGTTTAAAACATATTGTTCTAAGGGAATACGAGAATCAAGACCAACTCCTATTCTTAATCTTTTAAATTCCTTAGAATGTAGCATATCTATAATATTTCTTAAACCATTATGACCACCATGACCGCCTTTATATTTGAGCTTAAAAGCGCCTGGCTCTAAATTGATATCATCAACGAGCACTAAAACATCATCCTTAGGGATATTATATTTCAACATCAGTTGTTTGATGGCTTTGCCTGAAAAATTCATATAAGTTTGCGGTTGAACTAACAAAATGGTTTCTTGTTCTAATTGAAGATGAGAAACGATACTTGATAGCTCTTTTTTAGTAGTTAAAATGTTTTTTTTCCATTCTTTTTCTAAATAATTAATTAACATAAAACCTATATTATGAGGGGTTAATTCAAACATTTTTCCCGGATTTCCTAAACCTACAATTAGCTTCAATTCGCTCTCCCTTTTTTCTTATTTGTTTTCATTGTTTTCAAATTAAATAATAACATTTAAAACCTTTAAAATGTAAAAAAATAACAAAAAAACAGATAAAAGTTTTTTTGTTATTTCATGGTTAAAAAGCTTAATTATTTGGTCTCAGCTGGTTTTTTGTTATTAATGATTTTTTTTCTTAAAGTATCAAAACCTAACATAACCACTATTGGTAAAAGTAAGTATAAATAATCTATAAATCTTATAGGTTTAGTTTTGAAAAAGGAATTCAAAAACCCTATATTTTGAGAAATTAACACAAATAAGAATAACTCGGTGATAATTCCCACGTATAAAAGTTTATTTTTCTTGTTGTAACTTTCCCAAAAATATAATTTATCCGAACGACAAGCAAAAGCATTGCCTACTTGAGCAAAAATAACTGCTCCGAAAGCCATTGTGGACGCATAAATGAAACCTGCTTGTTCAGAAATATCTTTAAAAGCTATTTCATGATTGAGGAAAAATTGGTAACCACCAAAAGCTAAGAAAAAGACTAACGCTAATACACCTTCTACAATTCCTAAAAAACCATAACTTCTTTTTAATATTTTTTTGTCTAATAAATGGTCATTTTCTGTACGAGGTTTGTGATCTAATAAATCTTTTTCGGGTTCTTCAGCACCTAAAGCAATAGCAGGTACTAAGTCCGTTAATAAATCAATAGCTAAAATCTGCATAACAGTTAAATACAGAGGCACTTTAAATAAAGTCATCACGATAATAGGGAAAATTTGAGGAATGTTTGAGGATAAAACATAAGTCATGAATTTTTTAATATTAGAATAGATTCCTCTAGATTCTAAAACTGCTTTAGGAATGGTGGAGAAATTATCATCTAATAAAATCATATCCGCTGCATTACGAGCGACATCTTTACCAGATTTACCCATTGCAATACCAATATGAGCGGCTTTCATAGCCAAAATATCGTTCACTCCATCGCCTATAGCGCCCACTATTTCATCATTGGCGCGATAAGCTTCAACAATTCTTAATTTGTGTTTAGGAGTTGTTCGGGAAAATAAAACAGGAACTCTTGTTTTTAAAGAATATTGAAATTCTTCTTGCGACATTTGTTCTAATTGATTACCATCAATATGGATATATTCTTCTTTGATAATACCTACTTGTTTAGCGATAGAAATAGCTGTAGGACCGTAATCTCCGGTGATAACAGTGATTTTTAAACCAGCTTTTAATAAATCTTTTACTGCGCCTTTAACTTCAATTTTTGGAGGATCGAAATTAACAGCGAATCCTAAGAAGACCATATTAGCTTCTTCTAAAGAACCGTCTTCAATTTTTTTATAAGCGATAGCTAAAATACGATAACCTTGGTTAGATAATTCTTCGTTTCTTTCATAAAAGAATTCTTTTTCTGATTCAGAAAAAGAGCTTACTTGGTTATTCTTATATTGAGCATTACAATCTTTTAATAAAACGCTTGGAGCGCCTTTAACAAATAAATATTTGCTACCAATATCATATTTGTCTTGTGCCACATTCGTCGCTAAAACACTCATTTTTTTAGTTTCCGAAGAGAAAGGAGTAGTTTTTTCAACTGTAAAATTTTGACGCACTGCATCAATAGAAAGCCCGTATTTGCTAGCGGCAACTAATAAAGAACCTTCGGTAGGGTTACCTACTACTTGATAATCGTCTTTATTTTTCTCATCATCAATTAAGTTCGTTTCTGAAGCCATAATAGAAGCAATAAAGATTTTTTTCAAGACTTTATCGTCTGTTTCTTGATTTAAATTTTTGATTTGTCCTTCTTTTTTTAAACCATTACCAGCAATATCGACAGAACCGCCCGGAAAGACAATTTTTTTACAAGTTAATTGGTTTTCCGTTAAAGTTCCTGTTTTATCGGTACAAATAACTGTAGCGGAACTTAATGTTTCCACTGAGTATAATTGTTTAATTAAAGCGTTTTGTTTCGACATTCTTTGGGTTCCGATAGCTAAACTTAAGTTGATAGTCGGCAATAATCCTTCAGGAATGTTCGCCACTAACATACTTAAAGCCACTACAATGGCGCCACTTAAAGCCTTGCGCCAAGAATTATCAGCTTTAAAACGCCATAAACATACACAAAAGACTACTAAAGCTAATAAAGAAGCAATAAAACTAATTTTTTTAACTACTCTGTGAATTTCTTTTTCTAAAGTAAATAATCCTTTATCGATGTTTTCAGATAAAACAGATACTTGCCCTATTTGAGTGTTTTCTCCAATAGAATAAACAATCGCTTTAGCGCTACCTTCAGAAACTGTTGTACCTGCATAAACTAAATTAGGCATTTCAGCGACAACACATTCATCTTGTATGTTAGGATTAGCCGTTCTATTTAAGGGGATCGTTTCGCCTGATAACATGGAGTTATCAACGAAAAAATTATTAGCTTGCACTATCCTTAAATCAGCAGGAATAGTAGCCCCTACTTCTAAAAAAATTAAATCTCCGATAGTTAAATCAATAACATCTATCACTTCTATTTGATTATTACGATAAACTTGGATTTTTTTAGGCATCATATCGCTTAAAGAAGACAAAATTTTTTCTGCTTTGCTTTCTTGTAAAAAAGCGAAAATACCGTTCACAATGACAACTAAGAAAATAGATAATCCGATTTGCCATTCGCGAATGAAAAAAGCTAAAGTACCTGATATCCACAATAAAATAGCGAACATGGAGGTAAATTGTTTAATAATTTGTTTAAAAACATTAAAATTTTTAGCGGATTTAATATCATTTAACCCGTATAAAAGTTTTCTTTTCTGTACTTCGTTATCATCTAATCCTGTTGGTGAGGTTTGGAAGTGTTTAAACACTTCTTCTTGTGATAATTTACTGATTTGCAAAATATCGTTATTGTTCATAAATTCCCTTACTCTTTTTTTAACTTGTTTAAAAAACAATTTTAACATATTAAAAATATATTTATATCATCCATTTTAACAAAATAAATATTTTTTTTAAAAAAAATAGTTTCTTCAAAGGTATTATCGTCAATACCTTTTATCTAGCCATACAACCGTATCTTCAAACGCTTTGTTCGCTTCTATATCGTGAAATAAATTATGATAAGACTCTTGATATAGAATTAATTTTTTATCTTTAGAAGGTACTTTTTCAAATAAAAAAGAACCATTTTTAAAAGAAATAATTTTATCTTGGATACTGTATAAAAACAAAACAGAACCCACATAAAAAGATAATCTTTTTTGTAAATATTGAGGACTTAAAACTAATAAATTTCTCATTAAACGCGGAGTAACATATTCTAAATGATAAGGGAAATAACCCTTATATATAGGCGTATGAGCAATTTTATTAGATAAAAAATTAAGTTTCCTTGGTTTAAAATTAAACCAATAAAAAGGGTATTTTAAATGTTTATTATTCAGTGCATGAGCGGGAGCAGAACTAATAATAGAACCGTTAACCTCGCCGTATTTTACCATATAAGAGTTAGTAATGATTCCGCCTATACTATGACCGATTAAAAAAATTTTTAAAGAAGATTTTTTTTTAATTTTCTTCACAAGAGAAGCCAAATCATCCACCAAAACATGAAAATTATTCACATCACCTCTTGAACCACCACTTTTTCCGTGTCCTCTAACATCGTATAAAATAACGTTATAACCGGCATGACATAAAAAGTCAGCTAAAGGGAGATAATCTTGTGAACTTTCACCTAATCCATGAGTAATAATAATATTAGCTTTCGGATTAGGAACGTTTTTAAAATTAATATAAAAAAAATTTTTATTAATAAACATATCAACCTTTTTCAAGAAAAAGAAAGGTTATGATTAACCTTCTTGATCTTTATTTTTAATTAATTTTTCATGTTGACTTAAATATTTTTTATATTTATCTTGTTCTTCTTGGATTTTAACTTTACTAGCTTTTTCTAAAAAGGAGGGATTATTTAAAATCTTTTCACTTCTTTGAATTTCGCTTAAAATTTTTTTTAACAATTGTGGCGATTGATTATCAGATTGATTTTTTTTCAAAGCTTGCAAGTCTTTTTTAAAAATGAAAACATATGTATCTTTGTCAAAAAACAACCATTCGTATTGTTCTTGTTTTAGTTTATGGGTTGTTTTAATCTCAGAAGCCATTAAAAAACTCTTTAAAACAGGCTTAATAGTTTTTATTTCGGATAGTTTTTCTATAGGAGCTTCTATATATAAAGATAATAAAGTATTTTTGGTTATTTTATAATTTTGTCTAAATTGACGCATTTTCACAATTAAATTTTTAAAAGTTAAGAAATAGAAATCATCAGAGGAATAATTAACTGCATTAATTTGCGGCAATTGTTCGTTAATAATAGGTTGCGTAAAAGCAAATTCTTCATAAATAGCATCAGTTACAAAAGGAATGAAAGGATGGAGCAATTGTAAAGTGATTTTTAAAATATAAAGAGCTAACTTTTGAGAATTTAAAGATACCTCTCGATCGTACTCTTTTAAAACAATTTTTAAAAATTCTAAATGCCAATTGGCTAAGTCTTCCCAAACAAAATTATACAACAGACTTCCTACAATGTTAAATTCGTATTTATCGTATAAATGGTTTGTTTCTTCCATTAAACGCGATAATTGCGATAATAAAAATTTTTCCGGCATTAATAACATTTCAACCTTAAAATCGGTTTGATCTGTATTAATGTTTAATTTAATAAAACGACTAATGTTCCAAATTTTATTAATAAAATTCCAACTAGACGCTATTTTAGTTTCGTTATATAATAAATCCGCACCTGGGGAAGAATTAGTGGTTAAAAACCATCTTAAAGCGTCTGTACCGTATTTATCAATGATATCTATCGGATCTACACCGTTTCCTTTCGATTTAGACATTTTTTGTCCTTGAGAATCTCTTATTAAACCATGCAACAAAACATCTTTAAAAGGTATTTTTTCAATTAAATTCATACTTTGTAAAGCCATTTTAGAAACCCAAAAGGTTAAAATATCATAACCAGTTACTAAAACGTCAACAGGAAAACGTCTTTGGAATAACTCTACGTTATTATCAGGCCATCCTAACGTACATAAAGGCCATAAAGCGGAAGAAAACCAAGTATCTAAAACATCTGGATCTCTTTGAAAACCATAGCCTGGATCTTGCGATTGGACCTTAACTTCATCGCCTTTATACCACACAGGTAAAGAATGTCCCCACCATAATTGACGAGAAATACACCAATCTTCTAAATTTTCTAACCAATTGTTAAAAGTTTTTAAAAAACGTTTAGGAAAGAAGTTAATTTGGTGTTCTTGTAAAACAGATTGCGAAATAGCTTTAGTTTTTAAAAACCATTGTAATGATAACCTTGGTTCAATAACAACACCAGAAATGCTTGAAAATCCTACTGAATGGGTATAATCCTCTATTTTAGATACGAATTTTTTCGCAGTTAATGTTTGGATTAATTGTTCACGACAATCAAAACGATCCATTTTATGGTATTCTTGGGCTAATTCGTTCATAGTTCCGTTAGGATTCATACAAGAAACTATTTGCAAATCATGTCTTTGAGCGATTTGGAAATCGTTCACATCGTGAGCTGGAGTTACTTTTAAAACGCCTGTCCCAAAATCCTTTTCCACACAATTATCAGCGATAATAGGGATTTTTGTGTTCGTTCCAGGAACTACCACTTTTTGGCCGATTAAATGTTGATATCTTTCGTCATCAGGATTAACGGTTAAAGCTTGATCTGCAAAAATAGTTTCCGGCCTTGTAGTCGCCACTTCTACATAATTAGCATTATCATCGGCTAAATAATATCTTAAATAGTATAATTTACCCTCTACTTCTTGATAATTAACTTCAATTTCAGAAATCGTAGATTGAGTAAAAGGGTCCCAATTGATCATTTTATAATCACGATAAATTAATTTTTTGTCGTAAAGTTGAATAAAAACTTTTTCTACTGCTTGGCTAAAATCTTTATCTAAAGTAAATTTTTCGTAATCATAATCCAGATGAAGGCTTAAACGTTTCCATTGAGTATGAATATTTTGTGTATATTCATCTTTCCATAAGGCAGCATATTTTAAAAAGATTTCTTTGGTTAGGTTTTGTTCAGCAAAACCTTCTTCTTTTAATTTTTGTTTGATTTTGCTTTGAGTCGCTATACCGGCATGATCCATTCCCGGCAAAAAAAGGACGTCAAAACCCAACATTTTTTTTCTTCTGATAATTATATCTTGTAAAGTATTATTCCAAGCGTGACCTAAATGTAGTTTGCCCGTAATATTCGGAGGCGGAATAACAATAGTGAAAGGTGTTTTATCGGGGTTATTTTGTGTTTTAAAATAGCCTTTTTCTAACCATTTAACGTATCTTTTATTTTCTACTAATTTAAAATTATATTTTTGTTCCATATTTTTCTTAATCCTAATTTTTTAGCTTTAAAACACTAAAAAATATTTTATCTTTAGTTCATAATAATTATTATCTTATACCGAAAAGTATCAAATTTAACAAAAAATAAAAAATAATGAATTATGTATTTATTTTATCATAAATAAAATTAACTATTTCATTTAAACCATCTTTATTTTTGCAAGAAAGTAAAAACATAGGAATATTTTCTTCAGGCGTACAAAATTCTTTTTTGATTCTTTGCATTTGATTAATAACTTGATTTTTCAACACTTTATCTTTTTTATTTAAAATTAAAAAAACCGGTAAATTATATTCTCTTAAATTATGATAAATATCTAAATCCATCTTTGTAGGGCCCACTTTAAAATCAATAATTTGAAAAATAATTTTAACAAAATAGTTGTTTTGTAAAAAATTATTAATCATATGGAAAACGCTTTGTTTAAAAGTTTTATTTCTTTTAGAATAACCATAACCTGGCGAATCAACTAAATAAAAAGAATCATTTAATAAAAAATAATTAATAGTGGTTGTTTTACCAGGTGTTTTAGAAAATAAAGCTAATTTGTTTTTATTCGTTAAAGCGTTGATAAAAGAACTTTTGCCAACATTACTGCGACCCATTAAAAAAACTTCTGATAAACGGAGGGCGGGACAGTCAATAGGGTCTTGAATACTTTTAATAAAAATAGATTTTTTAATCATTTTTTTCCTCAATATATTTCCTATATAGTGTTTTTAATGAAAAAAACTCATAAAAAATATTTATATTTTTTCCAATTTAAAAAGGATGTTTTTTTATTTATCATTCTATAATGTATTTATTTCTTTCCATCAGTTGATATAAAAATAATTTTCTTATTTTTTTTTTTTTTATGACTTATCTTAACAATGTTATTATATTATAATTGATATTTAATAATATAAACAAATTAATTCGTTTACAATAATCTTCTTTTTTATAACAGTAAACAGAAATAATGATTATTTTTCAAACAAATTTTCTCTATTTAGCCTTTCTATTTTATACTCCTTTCGATAAATAAAATATTTTTTTAAAAAAACAAAAAACCATTAGACCGCAATTATTTGAAATATGTTATAATTAAGAAGATGAATAATATTTTAAGCATAATATCCATATTATTTTTAAAATATTATTCAAT
>NZ_AKIL01000050.1 GCF_000309485.1 Milkweed yellows phytoplasma str. MW1 | reverse complement strand
AAACTCCTTTTTTAAGTTTGGCTAAATAAAAAAACCAAACTGTTTATTTTTAATTAATAAACAATTTGGTTCAATTAGTTGTTTCCTTTTGGATCCACTTTTGTGGGGCACCTCATTCTTGTGTATATTTTTTGGCTATTTCTGTAAAAAATAAAAAATTTTCATATTTTAAAGAACTATTACCGGCTAAAATACCATTAATTTCTTTTTGTTGTAAAAAAGCTTCTACATTAGAAACGTTCACGGATCCACCGTAAATAATGTTAAATTTTTGAGCCGCTTCTTCGTCATACATAGTAGCGATTTTCTTTCTTATTTGACCAATGTTGTAATTAGCATCTTCTGGTGTAGCACTTTTGCCAGTGTTAATAGCCCAAATTGGCTCATAAGCTAAAATAATATCTTTTAAAGAATCGCTGGCTACATTTTGAAAAATAATTTCTAATTGGTTATTTAAATATGTTTGAGTTTCGTTTTTTTCTTTTACTTCTAAACTTTCCCCTAAACAAACCAAAGAACGCATTTGTTGTTCTAAAACAGCTAAAAGTTTTAAATTAACTATTTCATCCGTTTCTTGAGAAAGGATTCTTCTTTCGCTGTGTCCGATTAAAACATATGTAACGCCTAAAGATTTAATATTTTGGGGAGAAATCTCTCCTGTAAAGGCACCTTCATTTTGATAAAAAACGTTTTGAGCGCCAATTCTTAAATGTTTACCTTCTATTTGTGTTAAAGCATCTAATAAAGTAATTTGTGGAAAAATAATTGTTTCTACTTCCTTTTTATTAGGTACTTTGTCGTTCACTTGAAAAATATAATTCAAAGATTCATCTTTGTTTTTGTGTAATTTCCAATTGCCTGCTATAATAATTTTTTTCATTTTTTTCCTCTGTTTTTAAAAAGCTGTTACTTTTAATATTTTGGTCTTTTCTGAAGAATTGTTCAATAAATGATATTCTTCATTAATAGATAAATAAAAAGTATCGTCTTTTTTTAATAAATAATGTTTTTTGTTTAAAACTAAAACCACTTCACCTTCTAAAACATAACAAAATTCATCATTGATTGTTCTTGTTTGAATTATTGTTTGTCCTTGGGGTTCTATTTCTATTATAATAGGTTTTATTTTATTTTTTTCTAATTTTGGAAATATATTATAAATAGTATGCTTTAAATTATGATTTGGCGCACTAATAAAATCTTCTTTGGTGTTGATTAATGATAAATTTTTCTCTTGTTTAAAAAAATCTGATACTGAAACGTTAAAAATTTCTAACAAAGGAAATAAAGTTTTTAAAGAAGGAGAAATTAAATTATTTTCAATTTGAGAAATATAACCACTAGTAACATTAATTTTGTCAGACAATTCTTTTTGTGTTAATTTATTTTTTAATCTTAAAGTTCTAATTTGAAATCCAATATCCACTTCATCTTCCTTTTAATATTTTTTTAAATAACTTTTTTATATACCTAATAAGAGATTTAATTCTCGGTATAAATAAATTTGTTGATTAAAATATTTTTTCGAATTATTTTTATTTTTTTTATGATTTTTATATAATTCTAATTTGTCTTTTTGATATTTCAATCTCCATAAAATTTTTAAGAGTAATAATTTGATTTTTCCTCGGAAAAGCTGTTTTTTACGAAAACGAACAGTTTTTTTATCAATTTTATTAATTTGTTTTAAAATAGAGTTATTTTTTTGTAAAAAGGTGTTTTGGCTATTTTCGTAAGAGTCGAAAATAATTTTTTCTTTCTTTTCTTGGTTTTGTTTGATTATTTTGTTTTGTATAGGGTATAATTTTATTTTTTTAACTATTAAATCAGATTTTTTTTTAAAAGCAGATAAGAAATCTTGAAATAAAAGCTTTTTTTCTTCTTCTATTTGCTTCATTTCTTGGACGAAATTATTCTCTATTTCTTTCAAAGTATCATCTAAATTTTCCTGAATTAAAGTAATTTTTTCTTTCATTTGAACTAGCTGTTGATTAATAGCTTGTTGTTCTTTTTCGATTGTTTTTTTGATTCTTTTTTCTTCTTCTTGGGCTACGAAATGGATATTTTTAATTTGAGAAAAATGAATGTCTTTAGCGATATCTAAAAAAATATCAGTTAATAAAAAAATTTTATTATTATGGATCAATAATAAGTTTTGCTTATTTTGTTCTTGCTTAGATAAGATATGACGATTATATTTGTTCCATTCGTAATAATCTAGGCGAGATTGATCCACAAATGAGGTTAAATTATGCCAAAAAGACCACCAATAATTCCAAAACTTTTTTACTTTGAATTTATTTGATATTTGAGATAAAAAAGTTTTTGGAGCAGATGTTTGATTAATGGTAATAATTTGTTGAAACAATTTATTTTGATAAAAATTCTTTTTTTGTAATATTTTATTTTGTGTTTTTCGTAAAGCGTTGATTTGGCTTTCTTTTTGGTCGTTATTGGTCTTCTTTTGCTTTTGCCAATGATTTAATTGTTCTTTCCATGATTGATAAAGATTATTAGAAATTTTAATTTTTTTATCAAAAACAGCGAAAAAATTATTATTAGGATTATCATATTTAAATTGTACATTATGAACTAAATCACGAATAAAAGAAATATTTTTATCATAATATTCTAAAATAACCTGGATTAAATCAATTTTTTCTTGTATCAACAACTCTTCGAAAAGATATATTTCTTTTTGCAAAAGATAATGTGAATCAAAGTGTTTGTCGTGAATTTGATCAATAAAAAATTGCAACAAAGAACTCACTTCTTCAAATTCTTCTGTATCAAATAAGACTTTAGATTTATTATTGTTTAAATAATTGTTTAATTTATCTTGCATTATGTTTATCAAATTATTTTGTCGGTTATTAGCTTCGTTAAGATGATTAATAAAAGAAATTATTTTTTTTAAAATATTTTTTTGATTGATAAAATTTTTTTCTATGATATTTTCTATTTTGATTTGTTGAACTTTCATACGAAATAATAAATTTTCTTGTTGTTGTTTATAGTTCATATTTGCAAAATGTATTTTATGTTCTTGATTAACATATAGATGTTCTAAATTTTCTTTTAAACGTTGTGTTTGTTTATGATTTTGAATTATTTTAGCATAATATTCAGATGTAATTTTAATTTTTTCAATTTTTAACTGCATCTTTAATAAATATTTTTTATGTTGGGTTTTATGCTTTAAAAATAAAACTTTTCTTTGAAATTCTAAATTGTGAATTTTTTTTTGTATATCTTGATTTTTTTGTAAAAATAAATATTCTAATTTGTTTTTAGCGTTTTCTTCTCGTCTTTCGATTTTAATCATTTCATAATGTTTTTGAACATCTGTTTGTCTTAATTCGATATCTAGCATTTTAATTTGTTGGAGATATTCATGATTAATTAATTCTTTTTTTTGTTTACAAATTAAATGTTGGTTATAAATCTCCATGTCAGTAATTTTAAAAAAGATTTTTTTTTCTAAAGCAATGATGTTTAATGATTTGTTGTAAAGAAATTTTAACCAAAAATATTTTTTACGCCAAATATTTAAATCTTTATAATAACGGATTTCATTTTGCATCATTTCTTTCATTAAAGATAAAAAACATTTTTCTTTAGTTTTAGACACTGATTCCAGAAAAAAAAACATCATTAATTTTTTTTCTTCAAATAACATCTGTTTTTTTTCTTCTAAAGCATGTTGATTATGTTTAAAAGTGTTTTTTTCTTGATCAAAGATTTTATTATGATCCGTTAATTTATTTTGAAAAAGATCATTTATTTTTTGCATTTTTTCCGCAAAAATATTATTTTTCTTAATTTCTTTTTGGTTAATGTGAGTTAAATTATTTTTATAATTTCTTTCTATTTTATCTAAATTAGCGTTTAAACCGTTTTTTAAAGCGATGATTTGTTTATTAATTAATATATTTTTTTCATGAAAATATTGATAGGTTTCGTTGGTTTTGAATTTAGTTTTTTCGGAAATTTCTAAATGTTTTTGTAAAAAATTATTTTGTTCTTTTTCTTGTTCTGTATGTGTTTTGTGTTCCAAAAAAATAATATTGTCTAAATCGGTTTGTGTTTTTTGTTTTAAAGAATCAATATTTTGTTCAAATAAAGTGTTATTTTTTTTTTTAGCAAAATTATTATGTTTAATTTTTTTCATTAATTCTTTAATGCATTTGTGTTCTTTTTTATCTTTTTGAATAAAATTAGTGTATAAAATGCTTTGAAATTTATTTTTAATATAAGATAGGTTATTGTGATGATCAACGTTTAAATCTTTTAATTTAAGAAAAATTTGCTGATTTAATATTTTAGTTTTTTGATCAATTTCTTGTTCAAAAGACATACTTTGGGCCTGATAATTATAAGGAAAGGAATTATTGCTTTGTAAAAGATTATTCAAATAATTTAACACAAATAATAAATTATTTTGCGAAAAATCTTTATTATTGTGTTCAATATCAGTTATAGAAGAAACATTTTTTTGATTAAAAGACATTATTCATTTTATCCTCGTTACCCTAATATTAATACTTATTATATATTATAACACACTAAAACATAAGATAATGATATTTAAAATGTTATAATCAAATAGAGAGCAGCTCGAGGTGTAAAATGTATTATTATATTAAAGGTAAAATTATCGAAATTAATAAAAATAGCGTTATTGTTGATAATCATGGTATTGGTTATCATATTCATTTTTGTAGCCCTTATTTTTTCCATATAGAACAAGAAGTAAAATTATTTCTTTATTATTATATTAAAGATAATATCCGTGATTTGTATGGTTTTACAGAAATGAAATTTCTTTCTTTTTTTAAAAAATTAATTTCTATTCCAGGAATAGGACCTAAAAGCGCTATTGTGATCACCAATGTAGAATTTTTTCAAGAAACGCAAAACGCTATTAAACAAAATAACATCGCTTATTTAATGAAATTCCCTGGCATTGGTAAAAAAACAGCTCAACAAATTATTTTCCATTTACAAAATAATTTAGTTACTCCAAAAACACAAACCAACGCTTTTGTCCTCAACCCTAAACAAAATGATGTTAAAGATGCTTTGATGAATTTAGGTTTTAACGCTAAACAAGTCGAACATATCATTTATAAAATAGATTCTAACCAAAGTTTAGAATTAATGATAAAAGAAGCTTTAAAACTTTTAATTAATAAATAAAAGGATTAAAAATAACATGAATACTAAAGATATTGTCAACGAAGAAATCAAAATAAATAATAAAGATGAACAATTTTTAAGACCACTATTGTTAAACCAATACGCAGGACAATCAAATATTAAAAATATTTTAAGCGTCTATATTAAAGCTGCCCAAAAAAGAAAAGAATCGTTAGATCATCTTTTATTTTACGGTCCGCCTGGCTTAGGCAAAACTACTTTAGCTAAAATTATAGCTAATGAATTAAAGGTTAATTTTAAAATTACCAGTGGAGCCGTGATAGAAAAAACTGGCGATTTAGCAGCTATTTTAAGCAATCTTCAACCAGGAGATGTTTTATTTATTGATGAAATTCATCGCTTGCCGAAAAGTATTGAAGAAATTTTATATGCCGCTATGGAAGATTATGTTTTAGACATTATTATCGGTAAAGAAAACGAAAGACGTACAGTGCGCATTGATTTGCCGCCTTTCACTTTAGTAGGAGCAACTACTAAATTCGGTCATATTTCTTTCCCTTTAAGAGATCGTTTTGGCTTAATTTTAAAATTAAATTATTATAACGAAAAAGAGTTAAAACTTATTTTAAAAAGAACTGCGTCGGTTTATGGTAACCAAATAGAAGAAAAAGCTTTAGCAGAATTAGTTAAAAGAAGTAGAGGAACCCCTAGAATCGCTAACCGTTTATTCAGAAGAGTAAGAGATTTTGCTGAAATTTATTCTAATAAAGTTCTTACTTATCAAATAACCTTAGACACCTTAGAAAAGCTACAAATAGATTCTAACGGTTTAAACGAAACAGATTATAATTATTTAAACACATTAGTGAATCAATTTAACGGTGGTCCAGTCGGTATTAAAAATATTGCCGCCACTATCGGAGAAGAAATATTTACCATTGAAGAAGTTCATGAACCTTTTTTAATTAAAAAAGGTTATATCAAAAGAACTGCTCAAGGCAGAATTGCCACCGATTTAACCACCCAATTATTAAAACAAAAAAATATTCATAAAAAATCATGAACTGCGATTGATTGTTCGAACTCGATGGATGGGGCAAGGAAAACGGTATTTGGTGTTGAATTTTGGTGGTATTATATTATCAGGATAGATCAGAGATACGTTTCGGGATTGCTCCTTATTACAAACTGGCCTCCCTTTGCTGTTCCGTTTTTTTTTTTTTTTAAAAACAAACAAAAAAACCGCATTCAGCGGTTTAGTGAGTTATTTGTTTATTTTTTGAATAGAAGCCCAAACAATCGATCTCACTAAGACCTTTTTTATTTGAAAGAGGTCTTTTTTTAATTGTTTAAATAGATTGTTTCAATAAATTTGATATTCTTAATTTTTTCATTTATATAGTAAAATTCTATTATTTGTTAATATTTATGGTTAACTTTACAATTTTTCTAACATATAATGGATAGCTGCAACATGTAAAAGATTACCGGCATTAACGAAAAGATGCCAAATAAAATGGTAATATTTCTTATAAGAATTATTATAAAAAATAACTCCTGCGCTGTAAGCTACTCCGCCTAAGACCAAAAAAAACAAACTCTTTTTCAAATCCCAAAGAGAATGGATTAAAAAAAGACCACTCCAACCTAAGATTAAAAATAAAAACAAATGTATTTTTTTGCCTTTATCGAAACTCAAAATTTTAAATGAAATTCCTATAAAAACAACTATGGTTTGGATCAAGAAAAAGAACCAACCTTTTGTCACTTTAAGGCTGTCGATAGAAAACAACTCTTGATCTAATTTTAAAAATAAAAAAGGGAAGAAACTGCCCCAAATCAATAAATAAATACTTATATGATCGAATCTTTGGAATAATTTTTTAGCTTTAGTAAAAGCTAAAGCGTGATATAAAGAACTCATAGAATAAAGGATCATCATAGTCACAATAAAAGCGAATAAAGGGATACGACTGTGACCTTTATCATGCAAAGAACATTTATGAAAAAAACAAAAAATAAAAATACTTAAAGGAACCATTATACCGTGTGATATCGCGTTAGCTATTTCTTCGCCTATTGTTTGTCGTTCTACTTTTTTAGTTGGCCAATTCATTCTTATACCATCCTCCTTTCTTGGGAAATGTTTGTAAATAATTAAAAAAGGTTATTTAATCATATTTTTTTTAACAAAAAAATTTTATTTATGCCAGTTTTTTAAAATACTGTTTTGAATTTCTTGATAATCTTTTTTAGTCAATTGGTTCATATGATTAACAGCGTTAATTATCAGCTCTTTTTCGTTATAACGCGGCAATAAATGCACGTGAAAATGAAAAACTGTTTGACCGGCTATTGCGCCGTTATTATTTAATAAATTGATTCCTTCAGCGTTAAAAGTTTGAACTAAAACGCGACTCATTTGTTGTACTACTCCAAATAAATGTTTTAAGACCTCTGTCGGAACTGCGTGTATATTCACATATTCCTCTTTAGTAGCCACTAATGTATGACCTTTAGTGTTTTGCGAAACATCTAAAAACGCGACCACTAAATCATCTTCATATAAAATATAACCAGGAATTTCATGGCGAATAATTTTAGTAAATATAGTATACATAATTAAAAAACCTCTTTTTTCTTCTATTTTTTAAAAGAATAACTATCATTTATAAAGATAATGTTATTTTAAATAAGTTCTGATATTTCTAAAATTATTTTTAGAAATTTTTTTTAAAACCTCTAAGCCTTTGCTTTGATAAATCCACTTAATTTGTTCATCCACTAACTTAGAAGAGCCTAATTTTAAATCTATTTGTAGGGATTTATTTAAAGCTTTTATTTCTTGTAAAAAAACATATCTAGCGATAATAGAAGCCAAAGCAACGCTTAAATATTTAGATTCGGCTTTGGTTTCCAAAAGAAGATTGCGGAAAACTTCTTTTTCGTTGGCTAAATAAGAAAAATAATTTTTAGGAGAAGCAAATTGATCCAAAATAACAGGGTATTTTGGATTCGGCAATTCCTTTAAAAACTCTAAAAGATTATTGTTATGCAATAAAGCTTTGATTTTATTTAAATTATTGTTTTTAATTAAAAGATTGTATTCTTGGGGAAGAAGAATTTGAACACGATAAGGTACTTTTTGCATCACTAAAGGAGCTATTTTAAAAATTTGTTGAGAAGATAATTTTTTAGAATCTTGAATGCCTATTTCTTCTTGTAAAACAGACATTTCTTCTTTTCTTAATAAAACAGCACATACCACAACCGGACCGAAAACATCGCCTGTTCCTACTTCGTCCAAACCAATATTATTTGTTCTTGCTAAAAGACTCTCTTTGGCAAGGCGGGAAGAAAATTCAGAAGATAAAGTCTGGGAAGGAGTTTTAGACAAAAGAAGGTTTGGTTGCTGCGGAAGATTCAATTTTTCTTGAATAAAAGCGATTTCTTTTTGAATATTTTTACCTTGAAGCAAACAAGTTCCTTTTTTGAAAAAAGTAATTTTAACATTTTTTTTTTAACAACCGCCATAACGGTAGGATTATTATGCGAAATCATGTCTTTTTGGTAATTTTTTTGCAGAATTTTTATTTGTTCTAAATTTAATTTAAAAGTGTGATTTTCAGACATTAAAAACCTCTTATTTTTCCTTGGAAAAAGAATGATTTAATTGATCGATCTATAAGCTATCTTGTTTTTATTTTTCAGTTAAAGACCAATCAATAATAGGAATTTTATTTTGTGCTAAATATTGGTTTGTTTTAGAAAACGGTTGAGAATCGAAAAATCCTCTATGAGCTGAAAGGGGCGAAGGATGGGGACTTTTAATAATATGATTTTTATCCGCATCAATGTATTGTTCAAAAGTTTGTGCGAATTTGCCCCATAAAATATAGACAATCTTTTCTTTGCGGTTTAAAGTTTTTAAAATATTTTTAGTAAAACTTTGCCAACCGATATTACTATGACTTAAAGGTTTTCCTTTTTCTACCGTTAAAATCGCGTTTAATAATAAAACTCCTTGAAAAGCCCAATTAGACAAATTGTTTGTCTTTGTTTCTAAAGATAAATTATTTTTCAACTCTTTAAAAATATTTCTTAAACTAGCGGGCGTTTTATCGTTTAAAACACTAAAAGATAAGCCATGAGCTTGATTAACACCGGTATAAGGATCTTGTCCTAAAATAACTACTTTTACTTTCTCCCAAGGGGTGAATTCAAAAGCATTAAAAATATCTTTTTGAGGAGGGAAAATTTCTTTGCCTTGGTTATGTTCTTCTTCTAAAAAAAGTGATATTTTTTGAAAATAATTTTTTTGTTTTTCTTGTTCTATGATGGTTTTCCACACAATATTATTTTATCCCAAATCTTTTAATTAATGGTGTTTTTATTCTTCTTCCTCTTCATACTCTTCGTATTTTTCCTCTTCTTCGTCATCGTCCCTTATATAGGATAAATATAAATCAAACATAAATAAGATCAAGACTGCAAAAAAGACAAAATAAACATAAAATTTGGGAATAATAAGCACGTGTTTAGCTCTAATATCCTCATATCGTAAATTTGTTTCATAATCCGAAGATTCCTTATTGTTATCTCCTTTGGTCGTTATTAATGTTTTATCTTTGTCTTTTTTTGCATTTCCTTTGTTGTTGGGAACGTTTTTAACAACTCTATGGATAACATATTGAGCACGTTGTTTTTTCAAATCCGAAATATCTGAAGTTGTGCCATCTGCTTGTTTCCCGCTAGGTTCAAAAACAATGATATCTCCATCTTTTTCACCTGGTTTTAATTTTTTCTTATCTTCGTCCGATATATATTTAATTAAAACATAATCTCCCGGTTTGATAGCTGGGTACATGCTTTTAGTAGGCACTTTAGATAAACTAAAACGAAAATATTTCAAAGTGGTAGCTAATGAACCAAAAACGTTAAATAACATCATTAAAACAACTAAGAATAAAATAACGTAATTGAAAACAGTAACAATAGTTTTAAAAATATTTTTTATTGGAGAATGATCATTTTTTTTCATGATTTTTTTGTACCGTGACTTTTCGAATCTTTTGAGAAATAAATTATTAGATTATTAGAAATATAATTAACTAAC
>NZ_AKIL01000051.1 GCF_000309485.1 Milkweed yellows phytoplasma str. MW1 | reverse complement strand
TTTATTTCCTTAAAATATCAAAAAGAATGATTCTCTTTCTCTTGAAGAAGCGCTATATTTTTTAAATTCCTTTTTAAAACAATTAAATAAAAATAAAAGTGAGGTTTTTTTTAATGAAAAAAATATTTTTTTTTGATATTGATGGCACTTTAATAACTAGAGAGTATGTTATCCACCCTCAAACTCGCCAATTGATTCAAGCTTTAGCGAAAGAACCTAATGTTAAATTAGGAATAGCAACAGGTATAAGTCGCGGAGGAATATCGAATTTAGGCGATTTATTGCCTCTTTTTGAAAATTTAGTGTTAATGAATGGTAGTTATATTATCGCCGATCAAAAAAATATCTACGAACAAAAACTTTCCAAAGAATTATTAAAGAAAATCATTAATAAAGGGAAAGAGTATTCTATTGGCTTAGGTATTATTGGTTTAGATAAAAGAGAGATTGTTGTGATTAATTCTGAAGTGGCAAAATTAATCGAAACCGACGGCAAAAGAAAATGAATTATTAAAGAAGGCCAACAAATAAATGTTAACGAAAATTTCCATGTTGAAAAATTAGATTATGATGTTTACCAAATGTGGGCTTTTCATGAAGATAATACTGTAGTAGATAAATTATGTCAAGAAATAGAAGTTTTAAAACCTTATTTTTCTCGTCCAGAAAGAAGCGATTTAGTGTATCGTTATTTCAACAAAGCTTCCGGAATTAAAAAAATTAAAAAATTATATCCTGATTGCCAAGTGGTTTGTATTGGCGATGGACACAATGATATTGAAATGTTAAAACTAGCAGACATAGGCATCGCGATGGGTAATACTAAATACAAAGAAGTATTGCAAAACGCTCAATTAGTCGCTCCTAGTATTGAAAAAAACCAATTATATGACTTTTTCAAAGCTAATAAACTAGTTTAATCATTAAAAATCCCTCTTTTTAATATAATAAAAAAACCTCTTAAAAAAGAGGTTTTTTTATTATATTATGGAAATTATTTTAATTATGGAAAATATTTATTTTATCATAAAAAAGAAAGAAAGTTCTTTTAAATCTCTTTGTTTAAAGCCGAAAAGTTATAAATAGAGGTGTTTTTTTTAATAAGGTTAACTATTTTATAAGCTTTGATTTCACTATTGAAATCTTGAAAAGATTTAAAATAATTAAATAAATCTTCTAAATCAAAATTACTACTAAAAAAAGTGGGCAATTTATGTTCGAAACGATAATATAATAAAGGCAGTAAAACATCATCTCTAAAATAGTAAGTCATGTTTTCAGAACCTATATCATCTAAAATTAAGCAAGGCACTTTTTTCAAATAATAAATTTTTTTTTCTAAGAGATCGCTATACCAAGTAGTTTTAAATTGACGGGCTAAATCAGGCATAAAAATAAATAAAACAGAGATATTTTTATGGATTAATTCTTTGGTTAAAGCTTTAAGAAGGAAAGTTTTTCCTGTCCCAAAATGTCCATGAAGATAAAAGCCTGTTTTAACACGATCAAAAGACCTTATAATCTCTTTAGTTTTTTGCAAAATTTTTTCTTGCACTAAATTATTAATTTGAAAAGCATTTAAATCAACTTCTTCTAGTTTTAAATCTTGGTTAAATAAAATATTATTTTGTTCTAAGTTATTTTTTAAATCGATATGTTTGGTTGCAGTTGTCTCTTGTAACATAATATGCAGATAAGGTTTAGTTTTTAAAACTTGTTTATAACCAAACCTGTGATCTTTATGCTTATTTTGTAGATAATTAAAAACCATGATTACATCTTTATCTTCTACTTTTAAGTTTTTAGTCTCCGGATCGTTAGAGATAACTTCTTTCATTTCATCTAAATATTTTTTATTTAATAAAACCATCATTACACCTTTTAATTTTTAAATCCTAATTCTTTTTTGAAATTATCTAACCAAGCAGGACTGTTTTTATTGTCTTTTTTTCTAGTTTTAAAGACGTTTTCTTCCATAAGGTAATCATAAGCCGTCTCGGTAGTTATAATCCCTTTTTTAGTCCAAGATTTTAAAATTGTGTCAAAATAATTATAAGAAATAAAAGAATCATCTTTATGAGCTTTTATCTTACAAACATACATAATTAAAGCGTTAATAACTCCAATTTCGACCTCTGTTTTTTTCAACAACAAAAATACAGTATCATACAAATCAGCACCAAAACGTTTATTTTTACTAAAATTCTTAATAATCCTATGGGGGTGAGAATTTTTCAAATAAAGAATCATTTCGTTGGTTTCCGTATTTAAATTTTTATTGCTTAAAGTTTTAATTTTAGCATTACTTTGCGAAAACTTAAGATTTAAACTATTTCTTAAATGGTTTAAATCTAGATCATCTTCATAATTATTGCGAAAGCTTTCTTGGTATAAAGCAGCCATTTCTTCAGGTGTTAAAGCATACGCGAAAGCTAATTTAATAATATAATCCATGTTTTGCCATTCCAATAAAAAAGGTTTTTTAAATCTTTCCGATAAATGGTTTAAAAAAGATTCATAATTAAAATATTTTTGTAATACAGTAGTTTGTTTTTTTTGTTCATTATTATATTTAAAACTATTTAAAGTTTCTTGAGGATTCATTTTTTCAAAATGATAAACATCAGCAAAATGTTTACTTACGTTTTGATAAGTCGTTAAATTTAAGGAAGTTTCTGGCAGTAATATCTTTTCCAAAGAGAAATAAATATGTTCGCCGACCTCACTTAATAAGAATTGACTCAAAAGAGGATCTTGAAAAAATAAAACCGCGCTTAAAGGAGGATTAAGAACATAAAGATTCTCTTTTTTTTTATTTTCATAAGTCGTTAACAAATCCACTGCTTCTAGTTTGTCTTTAAATTGGACAAAAGTTTTTTCATCAATGTTTAATAAATCCAATAAAAATTGATGAATCAAATTAGTCCCCTCCAGATCATTAGAATTGAAAAAAGATAAAGCGTAATAAAGGCCTATAGCGTCTGTTCCTATTAAAGGCTGATACAATAAAGTTAAAATTTTTTGTTCTTCATGAGATAAGATATTGCGATTATGAACGTTAAAATTTTGTAAAGCAAACACTATGAATCTCCTTTAAAAAATATTTTTTAAATAATTTAATCTTTTTTAGTTATCATGGGTTGACAATGAGAACAAAAATAAGAACCACGCCCGCCTATTTGTCTTTTTTCAATTTTATTTTGACAAACTACACAATTTTGCTCATCTTTGCCATGCACTAAGAGCTTATTTTGAAAAGAACCCGTTTGCCCTAAAGCATTGAAAGTACTAATAGTAGTCCCACCCAAAACAATAGATTCTTCTAAAATAAATTGCGCTTTAGTTAAAATTAATTGTGTTTGAGCAAAATTAAGATAGGTTGCTTTAGTTTCTGGATGTAACCGCGCAGCAAATAAAATTTCGTTAGCATAAATATTGCCAATCCCGGAAATAATTTGTTGGTTTAACAAAACCTTCTTAATCGCGACACGTGTTTTTTGCAAACGATCATAAAAAGCCTTTGGATTGATTAAAAAAGGATCTAGAGCTAAACACTCTAATTTGCTTTCTTCTAAATAACGATCTTTTTTAAATAATAAAAAACGCCCAAATTTACGAAAATCATAATATTGCAACACCATATCATTATCTAAAAGAAGACGAAAATACTCATGTTTTCCTGTTTTTAGACAATCTTTTTGAGATTTTAAATATAATTTACCTTCCATTCGTAAATGTCCTACAAGCACCCAATCATCACTTAAGAAAAAAAGCAAATATTTACCTTTTCTTTGAACGTCTAAAAAAGTTTGGTTTAACATTTGGTTAAAACGAGCAATATTTTGTACAATAGGTTCATAAAAAACTTTTATACCTTTAATAGTGCGGTTAACCAATTTTTTATGTAAATGGCGAATAATGATTTCGACTTCTGGCAATTCTGGCATATTTTCTTTTTTAACCTTTAAAATTTTTTTAAAATAAAAAGAAATTCTCTATTACTACTTTTAAAATTAATAAATGATTTTATGGGAGTTTACATTATTAAACCAAATATTAACTTAAACAAATTTACTATTTTAAAAACCAATTTAATCTTATTTCGTAAGAAAATATCTATTAACAAAAAAACAAGAATCTTAATTATTTTTGCGTTTGGTCGCTTAACTGTTGGAATTTATCGATTGTTAAAACATTGTTTTTAACTGATGTATCAAGAGAGCTTATCTTTCCGCCTAAAACTTTAACTTTTTGACCAGGTTGTAAGAAAAACTCAGGATTATCACTATCAATATGACCGAAAACTAAAACTACTTCATCAAAAGAATAATTTTTACCATCATAATTAATTTTTAAATTATTAGTATACCATTCTCTTACGTTTTTATTATTTTGTTTAACGTATCTCACTTTAACTTCTACAGTTGCATTATCTGTTACAAGGTGACATTGATTATTTTTTTTTGCACTCATTTTATTTTTATTATCTCCTTTTAATTATTTTAAAAAAACTTTTTTTTGCAAATTTTTTATTTTCTTTATTTTCAATACTTATATTTTAAATTAGAAAAACTTAATCTTAACAAAATAAAAGAAATAATTTATCTTTTTGTTTTGAAGATTAAGATCTTTTAATCACTTTAAACCGTTAAAAAAATCGGAATAATAATCGGATTTCTTAAGGTAGATTCATAAATCCTTGGAGTAATAAAATCAATCACAGATTTTTTCAAATAGCTTTTATTGACTTTATCTAAGCGTAATAAATTTTGCACCATTTTTTTAACATCAGAAGATAATTTTTTAATTAATTCTTGATTAGTTTTCATATAAATAAAACCGCGCGAAACAATCATCGGAAAGTTAAGAACTTTCTTTTGTTTTAAATCGATACTAATAACAACTGAGAGCAATCCTTCTTCGTTTAAAATTCTTCTTTCTTTTAAAATCAGGTTGCCCACATCTTCTACGCCCGAACCATCAATATAAATATTATCCGAAGGGATACGACCGATTAATTGAGTTTTTTCTTGGCTAATACCTGCCACATCGCCATTATCTAAAATTAAAATATTACCCGGTTCTACACCACATTCAATCGCTAATTTTTTATGATGAATTAACATCACATGTTCGCCATGAACGGGAATAAAATATTTCGGTTTAATTAAATTCAACATTAATTTTAAATCATTTTGGCTAGCGTGACCTGAAGTATGCGTATCCATCAATAAGCCGTGTACAATTACTTCTACATCCATTTTAAAGAGTAAATCCAAGATTTTATTAATACTATCTTGATTACCGGGAATAGGTGAAGAAGAGAAAATAACCGTATCTTTTTGGTTTAATTTAACTTGTCTATGGATCCCATTAGCCATTCGACTCAGAGCTGCTAATGGTTCTCCTTGAGAGCCTGTACAAAGCAAAGTCACATCATCGTATTTCTCAATATCATTGTTATTTAAAATAGTGTATTTAGGGATTTTTAAATAACCGTTTTTCATGCCTGTTTCTATTGCTTTTTCCATACTTCTACCAAAAATAGCCACTTTTCTGCCAGTTAAAACACTAGCTTCAATGATTTGTTTAATACGGTAAAAGTTAGAAGCAAAAGTCACAATCACTATTCTCCCTTTTATTTTATAAAAAAGTTGATTAATAGTAGCACCAATTTTGTGCTCAGACTGAATCATACCTTCATTTTGGGAATTGGTCGAATCAGAAAATAAACATAAAACACCATCTTTACCTAAATCAGATAATTTAGAATATTCTGCTAAAGGACCTTCAGGAGTGTTATCGATTTTAAAATCTCCAGTATAAAAAACCACATTATCTTTATTTTTAAAAACAATACCAAAAGTATCCGGAATAGAGTGGTTCAAACGAATGAAAGAAACTTCTGTATTATCAAAAACAAATTTAGAATTATTATTATACTTTTCTAAAATACTGATATATTTATTTAATTTATAA
>NZ_AKIL01000052.1 GCF_000309485.1 Milkweed yellows phytoplasma str. MW1 | reverse complement strand
AACATAAGAAAATAATAACGTTAGTAGCGATAGGGTTATTTAGGGATTTTGTTAATAGTTGGTGTTATTTTTGGAATTAAACATTTAAAAGATAATAAGGATGAAAGTTCTTCCACAAGTTTGAGCTCAAACGCAACTTCAAAGATTTTAAACAAAAAAGTTCCAGATAAAGGTCTTTTAATTTGTTTAAGTTTTTTTGACCAAGATAAATATACAAACGCTTTAACTGAAAACATAAATTTCCGCCAAAGCATTTATCACTCTTTAAATAGAAAAGATTTAGAACAAACAAATGATAATTTCAAATTATCATCATCTCCAGTGTTATTTACCAAAGTTTTTTCAACGATAATCATGTTTATTTTCCTGCAAAAACTTTTCTTTTTAATGAAGAAAATGCTAAAGCATATAAAGACGATAAATTATAAAATGACGGTTTTGATGAAGAAAAAGCTCTAAACTTATTACAACAAGCTTGGGATGATTTAACTACTGAACAAAAACAAGAGAATTATAAATTAAATTTATTGGTTCAAGACGAAGATTTAAAAGAATTTTTAGGAGAAGAAAAATTAAAAGATTTGACTGATTCAATTTTACAACAAATAAAACATTTATTCACTACTTTTATTAACAAAAATAATTTACCAGAAAATAAAATCAAAATGCAAATAGTTGATAAAATCCAAAATACAGAAGATCCCTCACAAAATATGAATATGCGCTTGGACATAATACAAGAAAAAGAAGAAGGCGAAGAAGCAAAATATTATTGGTGTATCATTAATGATGTTTTAAGCGTTGGTATAAGAGAAGAAAGAATAACTTTAAACTTTACCCCTTTAAAAATATATTTAGATAAAAAAAGCAACAAGGTAGTACAATTGATACCCAATTTTTTGAAGGATCGAAATCAGAAACAGGACATCAATATGATAAAGTTTATCCAGGAGTTGATCCTCAAACAGGTCTTTTCACTTCTTCTTATAAAGAATTTTTAGATTTTTACGATAATGTTATTTTAAAATTATTGCCCAGTGGAAGTAACAAAATTAAAGAACAACAACTAATACAACAAACATATGAAGAAATCTTTAAAAAAGTATTAGCTTTAATCAAAGATTATCGATTTAATATTCCATTAGTCAATTATATAGCCAAAAATTAAAGAAAGGTATTATCAGGGTGAATTGATATTAAATTCATTAAGAAATTAAAACAAAAAATTAGTTTTAAAAACATCATTATTATGTTAATTATTTTTTATTTTTTAGCTATTGTATCAGATGTATTAGATAAATATATCCTGAATCCAAAAAGATCGAACGGTATTTATCGATTTAAAAAATATTATTTATTTAACATCATTATTAATTACGATATTAAAGGCACGATAGATAAGTTTTTAAGTCCTATTTGCACTTTGTTATTGTTTAGGTTATTGGGGAGAAATGTTTTTAAGAAATGATAGTTCATCTTATAAAAAAATTTCTTCTTCTAAAAGAAGTTCATTCACTTTCCAAGATATAGCCGGTAATGAAGAAGAAAAAGAAGAAATGCAAGAATTAATTGATTTTTTAAAAAATCCTAAAAAATACCAAGATATAGGAGCTTCTATTCCAAAAGGAGTTTTATTAGAAGGGCCGCCAGGAACAGGAAAAACTTTATTAGCGAAAGCTTTAGCTGGTGAAGCTCAAGTA
>NZ_AKIL01000053.1 GCF_000309485.1 Milkweed yellows phytoplasma str. MW1 | reverse complement strand
ATTGTTTGGGTTTTAAAAAACTCTTGCCAACTCGGACCATCGGGATTTAATGGGCATTTAATTTCTAACAAAGTTTTGTTTTCTTCGTTATAACAATCTAAAGAAGCAGACATTAAACCTCTGGTAAAAACAGCGGGAACATATTTTAACCCATGACAAAAACAATAAAAATTTCTTGCTTTTGGTTCAGTTTTTTTGCCATGTTCCACTGCCTCATTAGTAATAAAATCACTCCCAAATACTTTTTTAAAAAGTAAATCCTCTTTGGTTTCATAAGGGTTGAGGCCCATGATAGTGCCTACTTCGGAAGCATTGATAAATTTTTTACGATGTCGAAACCATTCCCAACTATTTTGGTTTAATGCTACTTTAATAGCGGGGATAGCAAAAATATTTTTTTTCATCTGTTCAAACTCCTTTGCCTATTTTTGGTTTTTTTATAAAAAGATAAATTTTTTTGGGTTTTCTCATTACAAGATAGTCCAAAAAATTATCTAAAGAACGATCAATAATATAATTTTCTAAAACATCTTTTTTAGGCTGTTGTAAAAAAAGCCCTTCCAAAGATTCATTAGAAAGAGATTTATTAGAAGATAAATGAAAATTAATCTTGTTTAAAAATAATTCCATTTTTTCTATATAAAATCTTTCATCATGAACTAATAACCCTTCTTGTTTTAAAAAAGCTATTATTTCTTCTTTTTTGTTAATTTGAATTTCTTGAATTTTCATTTTGGGTTATAAACTCCTTTTAATTTTTAATTAGTTAATTTTATTACTTCAAGCATCTTTTCTTTGAAAATAAATATAAAATTTCTTAAAACCCCTTAAAAAGGTATTAATCCAGCAAATTTTAATTCTACAACTATATATCGGCATCTAATAATTCTTTGGTTGAAAATCCAGCCTTTATTAATTCATCAGTAGTAAATCCAGTATTTATTAATTGATAAGCAGTAAAACCAACATTTCTTAATTCTTTTAATGTATATCCACTATCTGTTAATTCATCAGCTGCAAAACCAGCATCTGTTAATTGTTTTAATGTATATCCATAACCTCTTAATTTATTAGCAGTAAAACCATCGTCTATTAAATCGTCAGCTGTATATTCTGCATTTATTAATTCGTTGAGTGTAAATCCAACATCAAATAATTCTTTGGTTGAAAATTCTGCGTCTATTAATTCTTTAATTGAATATCCTCCATCTTTTAATTCTTT
>NZ_AKIL01000054.1 GCF_000309485.1 Milkweed yellows phytoplasma str. MW1 | reverse complement strand
AAACTCCTTTTTTAAGTTTGGCTAAATAAAAAAACCAAACTGTTTATTTTAATTAATAAACAATTTGGTTCAATTAGTTGTTTTCTTTTGAATCCACTTTTGTGGGGCACCTCATTACAACAAAAACGTATTAATTCTTTATTTAAAGTGCATGAATATTTCCTTAGGTCATCGAACAAAATTACTGATTTATATCAAAAAATCTTTAATGAAACCATCGCTAAGAAAAAAGTTTATCTCATCATGAAAGAAAAAGGGATTTGTTGTCGTTTAAGAAGCAAAAAAAATAAATATCATTATCAACAATTAAAATCTCAATTAAAAATAGTTCCTAATTTAATTAACCAAGATTTTAAAAGCGCTGAAACAATGCAAAAACTATTCACTGACATTGCTTATTTTAAAAATTAACAAGGTTTTTTATATTTTTAGTTTATTATGGATTTTTTTAACAACCAAATTATCGCTTCTAATATTTTCAAAAAACAAAATAAAGAATTAGTTTTAAATATTATCACAAAAATTGTCTCTATTAAAAAACTTTGTTTTATTCATTCCGACCAAGGCGCAGTTTATCAATCGCAATAAATACAAGGAGCACTAATTTAAAAAAGGTTTTCTTATCAGCATGTCTCGTAAAGCAAACCTTTGTGATAACGTCGTTGTCATTGAGAACTTTTTTCGGCTAAATGAAAAGCATCTTAGAACACCATCATCTGTTTTATTTCAAAAACCAATGGCAAAAATAAAACCCCTCATTAACCAATTTCCTTCTTTTTGGAATAAACAATGGCCTTTAACTCAATTAAACTATCTTTCGCCTATCCAATATGGACAAAGTTTAAAATAAATCATTTAAACATATCTCTTTAAACTAGACCTTTGAAAAAAGGTATCTTTGTTACGTCTTTTTTTACAAGAAAATAATATAATTAAATATAATTAATAAAAAAATCATTTTATTTTCATTTTGTAGGAATGTTTTTAACTTTTTTTATCTAACTATATAGCGAAGGTATAAAATATTAGAAAAAATATCTTTTGAAACTAGCAAATTATAAAAAAATTAGACACTTTTTCATCTAATCAAAAATGTTTTGTTGGTTGTTTGAAAAGATATTAACAAATTATCACTTAATTTCAAGTATTAAAGAACAATTTTAAAGACAAAAGTTGTCTAAAAAAAACGGAACAGTCCAAATTTTATGAGATATTTTGGTTTCACAATGTTCGCATTCGGAAGTATGTTTTTCTTGTCTATCAAAATCATGTTCGTCATAAATCCATTGCAATTCTGTCATATTAAACTTCTTTTCAAATAAAAAGCGCATATTCCTTACTAATTTTCTTTGAAAAGATATAAATTTTATGTATTTTATTATACATTTTATTGCTTAAATTTTCTAATTTATTCATATTTTCACTCCTTTGGTTTTTAAGAATAAACCTTTTTTTAATAATTTAATTACAATTTTTCGGATATATTTTATTATACGTTTTTGTTGTAATCTTTTTGCCAATAATATAAGAAAAGAAGTGAAGGTGGATAAAGTTTATCTTATTTTTTTTCTTGATAAGATAATAATTTTTTGATTAATATCGTTATGTTATTTATAAATGTTATATAATTTAA
>NZ_AKIL01000055.1 GCF_000309485.1 Milkweed yellows phytoplasma str. MW1 | reverse complement strand
ATATATATATAACTATTATTCCAACTTATCCGATAAATAAGGATTGATTGTTAATATCCTAACAATAAGGCTAATTCGATCATATCTTTTTTCCAAATTAAGCACCTTTTATTAAACATAATTTCATAAGAATAATCCCCTTTCTTTGCTTTTTATATTTTCTCATCCTTTCTTTCTTTTCCAAATGATCTTTTTTTTGATATAATAATAAGTAATTGGTATATTTATTTAAGATAAGAAAAAGAGGTGTTAACTATTAAAAAGAGATTATTTTTTTTCGATATCGATGAAACTTTATATAGTAATAAGAAAAAAACCATTTTACCACAAACCAAAAAATTAATTTTAAAATTATCTCAAATGCCTAATACTATTTTAGGAATAGCAACAGGTAGAAATTATCGTAATTTAAACGCTGTTGAAGAATTATTGCCGTTATTTAAATATTTTGTTCTGATGAACGGTTCTTTAACTATTTCTGATGGCAAAATTATAGACGAATCTCCCATTCCTACAGAACATATTGAAGAAGTTCATAAAAGAATTAAAAACTATCAAATGATGGTTACTAGTATAGGAATTAATGAAGCAGGTTTATATTTTGATGAGAAGAAAGGTGATATTAACCTAGTCCAAGAATATAAGAAAAATTTAGATTTTGAAATTGATAACCAATTTTACTTAAAAGAAAGAATTTATCTTTTAATCGTGGTAGGAGCAGATAAAGACAAATTCGCCCCTTTATTTAAAGATCTAGATTATTTCAATATTTGTGTATGGAAAAATCATATCGATTTAACCGTTAAAGGCGTTAATAAGTACTACGGAATTAAAAAAATTAAAGAAAAATATCCTGATTATCAATTGATTTGTATGGGAGACGGTTCTAACGATATTGAAATGTTAGAAGCGGCTGATATCGGTATTGCGATGGGAAATAGTTTATATCCTAAATTAAAAGCAGCAGCTAATATTGTTTCTCCTCATATAGAAGATGATAAAATGTATGATTTTTACGAAGAACATATTTTATAAGACATCATTATTTTTTAGAAAAAAACAATTTTAAACATTTTTTAACTTTATACAAAGCGTTCCCTGCTTTTTTATCCAAAAAAAGGGATTAAATAGCAACCCAATAAAGCTTGAAAAAATGTTTATTTATTTTTTTATTAATAACAAATTTTTTAAATTAAAAGGGTTTTAATGGATAAAAAAACACAAGAATTACATATCTTTTTTTCTAAATTTGAACAATTAAAAGAGAAAGAAAAAGATCTTTTTTCGCGTATTGTTAATAAACTATTTCAAGTGAATTATTTAACTCTGCAAAAAATGGCAGATGCTAATGATTATCGTTTTATTTTATTACATCGAGAACTTTTTTATTCTTTTTTTCAATTAGCAGATTTTGAGTTAGAAATTAAAAAACATGATGAAGTTATTTTTATTCATAATTTACATCATTTTAATAAATTAAAATTAAAAAAAGAAGAAAGTTTGATTTTATTTATCTTTCGTATCTTGTTTCAACAAAAAAAAGAAAAAATATCTTCTAATGCTAAAATAGAAGTGTTTTTGAAGGATATTTTTAAAGAATTAAAACATATTGGTTATTCTGAAGTGCAAAATTTCAACAAAGAAACAGTTAAAAAAACTTTAACAATCTTGCGTCAATATAATATTATTGATTATTCGGATCATAATAATCACTTGTCTGATGATTTAACCATTACCATTTATCCTTCTATTCTTTATTTAATTGATATAGAAATGATTAAACATTATCAAGAACTCTTTCTTTTGAAACAAAGCGAAAACCCAGATGAAAAAATTAACTAAGATACAATTGGTAAACTGGCATTTATTCTCTTCTCAAACGATTGAAATAACCGGAAATGCTTTAATTTCTGGCGAAAATGGAGCGGGTAAATCAACTTTATTAGATGCTTTACAATATGTTTTAATTGGTGAGAGAAAAAATGTTAAATTCAATTTAGCAGCTAACGCGAACGCTAAACGTTCTTTAGAAAGTTATATGAGAGGCAAGATAGGTGCCGAAAATAAGGAGTTTTTAAGGAATGGGGATGTTATTACCCATATTGCGTTAGAATTTTTGGATGAGGAAACTCAAGAACACACTATTTTAGGTTGTGTTTTGGAATTGCCTCAAAGAGGAGTTTTAAAAGAAAGGTTTTATCTTTATGAAAATATAGCTTTAAAAAGTGACCTTTTTATTTCTAATAATAAACCAAAAAACCATAAACAATTAGCGGAATATTTACGAGCGCATACAAAAGATTTTAGTTTTTTTGACACTAAAACGCAATATAAACAAGCTGTCGGTAAATATTTAAATATTAACGTCGCTAAATATTTAGAAATTTTACCCAAAGCGTTAGCCTTTACACCGCTTAATTTGCAAAATTTTGTTTTTGATTTTTTATTAGAAGAAAACCCGATTAATATTTCTAGTTTAAAAAATAGTGTTCGCCAATTGAAAAAAATAGAATCTCAAATAGAATTAGACAAAAAAAAATTACAACAATTAATCGTTATCATTGATGCAAAAAAAAAATTTAAATTCTTAGACGAACAAATCAAAATTAATTTTTTAGTAGAGAAAAAAGTTTTAATAGCAAAATATCACAACAATTTAGAAAACATGTTGGTTCAAAAAGAACAAGAGGCTCTGAAAACTAACCATTTGTTAGAAGAAAAACAGAATATCAATGCCTCTATTGAAAATTTAAACAATCATTTGTTACAATTGCACAACAACCATTCTCAAGGTGATTTAAGTCAATTATTTTATTCTTTACAAAAAGAATTATCCCAAAAACAAACTTTTTGTCAAGATTTGCAAAGTCAAATAGTTTTTTTTCAAGAGAGATTGCAAGCTGAACAAAAAATATTAAAAGAATTGTATTGTTTGCAACCGGATGATATTATTCATCAAACAGCCGAAGAAATAGCTCGTTTTTTAAATGCCCCAAAACCATTTGATATTTATCCGGAATTGAAAAAAACCATGTTGGAGATGACTGATTATTTATCTCAAGAAATTCTGAATTTTAATATCGTACAAAATGACATTCAAAAAGATATTAAGTTTTTGCAACAGCAAATTGCTGACAAAAACTCCACTTTTCAAGCCATGAATAATATCGCTAAAATATATAATCCTAACGTTAAAAAACTAGTTACTTTATTAAACGAAAAATTAAGTCTTTTTTATAAAAAAGAGATTCATATCCATCCTTTTTGCGAATTGATTGATATTAATGATGAATTATGGCGCAATTCTATTGAAGGTTTTTTAGGCAGTCGGAAATTTAATTTAATCGTTGAAGCCGGCTATTTTGATCAAGCTTTAAAAATATATGAAAAATTTCAAGCTAGTGAAAAAATTTATGACGTTGGTTTGGTGAATGTAGATAAAATACCGGATTTAGATGATAATCCTCATAGCTTAGCGGATAAAATAACTAGCAACCATAAAGATGCTTTAAAATATGCTAAATTATTATTATCACATATTATCTGCGAAACTGATGTAACTCAATTAAAAAACCATAAAACAGCGATTACTCCTCAAGGAATGATTTATAGTAGTTATACTGCGAAACAATTAAATCCGAAAAGTTACCAAATTCCTTATATCGGTAACGAATCTAAAGAAATACGTAAAAAAATACTTTTATCAGAAATTAATACTTTAAAAGACTATTTAAACCAAAAACAAAATATTTTTATGAAAAATAAAAGTATTATTGAATTAATGAAAAAAAGTAAAGTCTTTTCTTTGGTTAATAATGATCAGTTTACCGTCTATAAAAAATTATCTGATAACGAGCAAGAAATAGTTGTTATTAACCATAAAATAGAACAATTCCGTAGTCAACAAAATGTGGAACAAATAGAAGATAATTTACAAAAAATTAAAAAAGATAAACAAATTCTTAACGAATCATTAGATCTTGTTTTATTAAAAATTGTGGAAAGCAAAAACAAGTATAATATGTATGAAGAGAAAATAAATTTTCTTCAAAAAAGATTAGCGGAATTGCAAAAAGATTTATATGTTATAGAACAAAAAGAAGTAGTTAATTTAGAAAAAGCTTCCATTCAATTGCAAAATTATTTAACTACTTACCAAAACAATTATGAATATATTTTACACTATATACAAAATCACGTGAAAACCATTGAGAAGCAAAAAAACACTCAAAACCTTGATTTGACGAAGTATATGACTTTATACATTGAGACTTATCATCTAAGCACTATTGAGGCCAAATTAGAATATTTTGATTATTTCGTACAAGAATATAATTTAATTAGTTCCAAAAATTTGATTACTTACGAACAAGAAGCTAAAGAGTTAAGTTCCAAAACCGAAATGATTTTTAAAGAAGAATTCGTTAATAAACTCAAAGAAAGTATTGAAAACACTAAACAACAAATTAAAAAATTAAACGAACTTTTAAAAAATAGACCTTTCGGCGATGATAGCTATCAAATTATTACCAAAGCCTCTGATGATCCTGAATATAAAAAATATTATTCCATGATTGTAGAAGATAACCTAACCCAAGAGATTAATTTATTTTCGGAGAACTCTTCTTCTTATAAAGATATTTTATTAGACGAATTATTTCAAAAAATAATTTATTTTGAAGAAGGATATGAAGCGATAGCTTATGAATTTTTAGATTATCGTAATTATTTAACTTATGATATTCAAATTAACGATATTTACGGAAATGTATCTTTATTTTCTAAAATTTTTCGTGAAAAATCTGGCGGAGAAACTCAAGTACCTTTTTACATTATTATTGGTATTTGTTTTGAACAATTATTAAGCGAAAACACGGTTCATAAAGGTTGTTTAGTTTTATTTGATGAAGCCTTTAATAATATGGACGAAAATAGAATCGAATCCATGATGTATTTTTTTAAACAATTAAACATTCAATTTTTAATTGCTATTCCGCCTCAAAGGATTGCTGATATTTCCCCTTATGTAACTACTAATTTAATTATCGTTAAAGATAATAATCATGTTATGGTAGAAAGTTTTACTAAATTAGCTTAAAAAAAATTTTTAAAGAAAATCAATTCATTAGTAAAGAAAAATCCCAAAATGAAACAAAAATTAAAAACATCGTCTTTTAAATCATTAATATTTATTGCGTTTGTTATAATAGTCACTTTCATTAAATGTATGTTTTTAAATGGTTTAAAAGCAGAAGATATGCATTATTTTGAACCCATGCACTTTTGTCAATTAACTTTAGGCTCCTTCTTAATGGTTTTTGCTATTTATTTTTTCATTTTACCGCAAGAATTAATTATAGGCGGTCTAGAAGCGCTTTGCTTATTTTTAGATAAAGTGTGTTTTTACCAAATAAAGGAGAAAAAACAAAACCATTGGTTTAGCAGTAATAACGGTATTTTGTTTTTCCGTATTTTTATTATTCTATTTGGCGCTATTTTCCATAAGACATGGTATTTTTTATTAACGCTTTTTGTGTTTTCCTTGTTTTCTATTTTGTTTAAAATATTAGAATATTGGCAAATAGATAGAGTATTTTTATTAAATAAATTCCCAGATAAGGTTAAAAACAACACATTATTTATCGTTTATCCTTATCTGCCGTTATTATTGGTGTTTTTATCGGTATAGGAGCTGGTTTAGTGATCGGAAACAATTCTTCTACGGGTGGAACTGATTTCGTCCTTAAAGTTTTGCACAATTTTATAGAAGAACATATTACCATTGAATTTCCTATGATTTTATTAATTATAGACGGTTCTATTTTGATCGCTTCTTTCGTTATCGATTATTTTAGACAAATAGATGTTAAAAAGAATATTATGATTAAATATGTTTTTTCTATTATTACTTTCACTATCGCTATCAGTTTGATCACTTTAGTGAGTGATTGGGTTAATTGGGTTAAATAAATTCTCTTCCTAATAAATACGTCTTAGTGAGAACACTTCTTTTAGTGGTTTTTTCTTTATACGTCTTCAATCTTATAAATAAGTCTTATTTTAGACCAAAAATAAAAAAATGAAGAAAAAAGAAATATAGTTGTAATATTTATGGTTTTTTTTTGATACAATTTTAATGTATTGTTGTATAAAAAAAATTTTAAAGAATTCATTTTATTTTATATTAATTGTTATTATTTGAAAAGATTTATAATAAAAGGAGAAACAAATAATGCCATATATTACTGATATTTTAGCTCGAGAGGTTTTAGATTCTAGAGGAAATCCTACTGTAGAAGTTGAAGTTAAAACATCTGAAGTTATAGGAAGAGCTATTGTTCCTTCTGGTGCTTCAACTGGATTATACGAAGCTGTTGAATTAAGAGACAAAGATGAAAAAAGATATTTAGGTAAAGGTGTTTTACAAGCGGTAGAAAACGTAGTAAAAGTGATTAAACCTGTTTTAATGGATGTATCTGTATTAGAACAAAAAGCTATCGACCAAGCAATGATTGAACTTGATGGTACACCCAATAAATCTAAATTAGGGGCTAACGCTATTTTAGGCGTTTCATTGGCCGTAGCTAAAGCAGCTGCTTCATATTTAAATTTGGAACTTTATGAATATTTAGGCGGAGTTCAACCAAAACAATTGCCAGTGCCAATGATTAATATTATTAATGGTGGAGCTCATGCTTCCAATAGTGTTGATTTTCAAGAATTTATGATTTTACCTGTAGGAGCTCCTACTTTTAAAGAAGCTTTAAGATATGGTGCTGAAATTTTTCATCATTTAGGTAAATTGTTAAAACAAAAAGGTTATCCTACAACAGTAGGAGATGAAGGGGGATATGCTCCGAATTTATCTTCTAACGAAGAAGTTTTACAAATTATTTTGCAAGCTATTAATAACGCTGGTTATAAACCAGGCGAAGACATTTATTTAGGTATGGACGTTGCTGCTTCAGAATTTTATAACGCAGAACAGAAAAAATATGTTTTAGCTTCTGAAAATAACAAATCTTTCACAAGTGCTGAATTAATCGCTTTTTATGAAAAATTAGTTGATAAATACCCTATTTTATCAATTGAAGATGGTTTAGACCAAAACGATTGGGAAGGATGGAAGTTATTAACTAATAAGTTAGGACACAAAGTTCAAATAGTGGGCGATGATTTATTTGTGACTAACGTAGAAAGATTATCACAAGGAATTAAAGAAAAAACGGCTAATTCTATTTTGATTAAATTAAACCAAATCGGCACTTTAACAGAAACTTTAGAAGCTATTGAAATGGCTAAAAAAGCTTCCTTTACAACTGTTATTTCTCATCGTAGTGGAGAGACGGAAGATACTACTATCGCTGATTTAGTTGTGGCAACTAACGCAGGTCAAATCAAAACTGGTTCCTGTTCTAGAACTGACCGTATCGCTAAATATAATCAATTATTAAGAATTGAAGACAATTTAAAAAATGCTCCTTATTTAGGTTTAAAAGCTTTTTATAATTTAAAAAAATAATCATTTTTACACAATAATTACTCTTTTTTAGTCAAATTATTGGGCAGGAAAGGGAAATGAGGAAATTTATTTTGGAATCTTTTGTTGGTCTTATTATTTTAGATGGTTTAGGAATTTCTCGCCAAAAAAAAAATAACGCTGTTTTGTTAGCTAAGACGCCTTATTTAGATTCTCTTTTTAAAAGTTACCCCCACAATATCTTGGCGGCATCAGGGGAAGCCGTTGGTTTGCCTGAAGGACAAATGGGTAACAGCGAAGTGGGTCATTTAAATTTAGGCGCCGGCAGAATAGTTTACCAATCTTTAACCAAAATTAACAAAGCTATTAAAGAAAAAAATTTTTTTCAAAACGAAAGTTTTTTACAAGTCGTAAAACATGTTAAAAAACATAATAGTAAACTGCATCTTGTGGGCATGATTTCTGATGGCGGCATTCACTCTCATATCAACCACGCTAAAGCGTTATTAGAAATGGCTAAACAAAATAATTTAACCGAAAAAACTTATTTACACGCTTTTACTGATGGACGCGACACATCGCCTAAATCAGGTTTAAATTATCTTAAACCTCTTTTAGAACAAAAAGTTAAAATTGCTTCTGTAGCGGGTCGTTATTACGCTATGGATCGCGATAATAACTGGGAACGTATTAATGCGGTTTATAATATGTTAGTTTCTCAAAAAGCACCGGTAATAGAGTCAGTAATAGATTATATGGAACAATCTTATCGCGACAATATTACTGATGAATTTATCAAACCGGCTATTGCAGATGTTAATGGCTTAATCGAAGATAACGATGGTGTGATCTTTTTTAATTTCAGGCCTGATCGCATCGTCCGTTTAGCAACCGCTTTATCCAATCCTACTAAAACCGATTTTTTTATCACTCCTGGCAAAACTCCTTTTCAAGGCGAAAAAAATTTAAATAATGTTTTATGCTCAACTATGTCTCCTTATGCCGAAAGTGTTAAAGGTACGGTAGCTTTTCAAAAAGAAAATTTAACTAATACTTTTGGCGAAGTGGTAGCTAACCATAATTTAGAACAATTAAGAATAGCAGAAACAGAAAAATATCCTCACGTGACTTTCTTTTTTAACGGGTCTCAACATGTTAAATTAAAAGGTTGTGAGGAAGTTTTGATCCCTTCTCCTTCGGTCCCGACTTATGATTTAAAGCCAGAAATGAGCGCTTTAGAAATCGCCGTCAAAGCTAAAGAAGCTATTTTATCTAAGCAATATCAAACGATGGTGTTAAATTTTGCTAATCCGGATATGGTCGGTCATACAGGCTCTTTAGAAGCGGCTATCGCAGCTGTCGAAGCAACCGATAAAGCTTTAAAAATTGTAGTAGAAGCTATTTTATCTATAGGTGGGAAAGCTGTTGTAGTAGCGGACCACGGAAACGCTGAACAAATGGCAGATGAACAAGGTCGTCCTCATACCGCTCATACTACTAATTTAGTACCTGTTATTGTCACGGATGAAAATGTTTCTGTGAATAAAGGCGCTTTATGCGACGTAGCTCCGACTTTATTAGAATTATTGAAAATACCTCAACCCCAAGAAATGACAGGAAAATCTTTAATAAAATAAATTAACCTTTTAATAGTTAAAAAATATTTTAATCGAACAATAAATTATATTTAAGAAAAGGCAAAACAATGCAAGAGAATAAAACCAAAATTATTTGTACTTTAGGACCTGCATCTTATGATGTTAATATTTTAAAACAATTGATGCTTTCTGGCATGAACGTAGCGAGATTTAATTTTTCTCACGCTCAATATGATAACAGTAAAAAATTACTGAAAACTATTCGTGATTTAAACCAAGAATTAAACACTCATGTGGCTACTTTATTAGACACTAAAGGACCGGAAGTAAGAACCCATGAATTTGACGGAGCAGTCACTATTACTAAAGATTCTTTAGTAAGAATCACTACTGAAGAAGTGCTAGGCAACGCTTCTTTATTCTCTGTTACTTATCCTGGTTTTTATGACGAATTAAATGTAGGCGATGTGGTTAACGTTGATGATGGTTATTTATCTTTAGAAATCGTTGAGAAAGACGCTCAAAAAAAAGAATTAGTAACTAAAGCGAAAAACACTCATGTTGTGAAATCACGTCGTGGGGTTAATGTTCCTAATGTTAGTTTAAATATTCCTTTTGTTTCAGAAAAAGATCGTCAAGACGTTATTTTCGCTTCAGAACAAAATTACGATTATATCGCTGCTTCTTTTGTTAGAAACGCAGAAGACGTGTTAGAATTGAGAAAAATTTTAAAAGAACAAAACAACGATCATATTCGTATTATCTCTAAAATTGAAAACCAAGAAGGGGTTAACAATTTAGACGAAATTATTGAAGTATCTGATGGTATTATGGTGGCTAGAGGAGATTTAGGCATCGAAGTTCCAGGCGAAATGGTTCCTTTATACCAAACAACTATCATTGAAAAATGTTTAGAAGAAGGTAAAACTGTTGTGGTAGCTACGCAAATGTTAGAATCTATGCAAAAAAACCCTCGTCCAACTAAAGCCGAAATTTCAGACGTTTATAACGCTGTTAAAGAAGGTAGTACTGCCACTATGTTATCTGGAGAATCCGCTTCAGGAGAATATCCAGTAGAAGCAGTGCAATTTATGCATAAAATCAACAAACAAGCTGAAAAGGCGCGTGAAGATGAATTTTTTGCTCCTCTTTACGAACCAGAAAGTTTACAAGAATATCTTTTATTAAGTGCAGCGGAATTATCAGTTCGTTATCCTATTAAAGCGATTCTTGTTAATAATTGGAAAGATGCTGAAAGTATTTCCAAATTCCATCCTTCTGTTCCTGTTTTAGCAACAGTTCAAGATGAAAAAGAAGCTAATTTATTAGCTTTAAGTTACGGCGTTACTCCGGTTTTAAATCAAGCGGAATTAGACTGTAAAATAGATTCTTTAACTGAGGATGAAGACCGAGAAATCATAGTAGTTACTGAAGGAAAAATAGAAATTAAATAATTTATCCTTAAAAAACCCTTAAAAAGGGTTTTTAACTAAAATAATGACTTCTTGGAACTAATACAAGACAAGGGATAAAAAGATTCCTATTTGCGAAGAAACAATAAAATTATCAATAATATTTGACAAAAATTAAAAAAATAAGTTAAAATGAAGGATGGTCTTAAATTTTTTAATAAATTTATATTTTTTTCGTTTAAATATATCATTATTAAGATTGTCTTCACTAATATTTGCCCTTGTATTTAAACTAAAAAAATTATTTTAACAATTGTTCTTGAAGAAAGTTTTTGCTTAAAATAAAAAAATAAGAAATTTAATTTTTCAAAAAACATGTTATTTTGTGTGACTAAATTCATCTTTACAAAAATTATTTAAAAAAAATAAAAGGAGTTAATTTTCTAAATGACATTAAGTAAATCTTATGATCCTTTGAAAAAACAAAGATTACAAATTTTGGATTCAGAAGGAAATGTAGTTAATCCACAATTAGAACCAAAAATACCTGAAGAAAAACTGTTAAAAATGTATAAAACTATGGTTTTAGCAAGAGTTTCTGACATTAAAGCGGTTCAATATCAACGTCAAGGTAGAATGTTATCTTACGTTATTAACCGAGGACATGAAGGTGGTCAAGTTGGTTCAGCAGCAGCTTTAGAAGACCAAGACTGGGTTTCACCTTATTTCCGTGATATTGGGATTTATTTATATCGTGGTATTCCTTTAGAAAACATATACCTTTATTGGTATGGTAACGAAAAAGGTTCTAAAATGGATCCTTCTAAACATATTTTACCAGTTAATATTATTATTGGTTCAGGAATCAATATTGGTGCTGGTTTGGCTTTAGCAAGTAAATTGCAAAACAAAAAAGAAGTTACAGTAGCTACTATTGGTGATGGTGGAACAGCTCATGAAGAATTTTATGCTGGTTTGAATTACGCATCTGTTTATAAAGCCCCTTTAGTGGTATTGATTCAAAATAATCAATACGCTATTTCTACTCCAAGAAAAGTAGCTTCTAACTCTGAAACTTTAGCACAAAAATCCTATGCTTTCGGTATTCCTGGCATTCAAGTAGATGGTAATGACGTTTTAGCTGTTTATACAGCAGTTAAAGAATTTACTGAAGCAGCGCGTAATGGCGAAGGAGCTAGTTTAATTGAGATCTTTACTTACCGTATGGGAGCTCATACAACTAATGATAACCCTAACTTATACCGTTCTAAAGAAGAAGAGGAAGAATGGAATAAAAAAGATCCTATCGAACGTTTTAAAAAATATTTATTGAAAAAAAACGTTTTAACTGAAGAAATGGTAGAACAAATCAATCAAGAAGTAGAAAAACACGTTGCCGAAGTACATGAAAAAATTACTTCTTACGGAGCTAATATAGAACCGATTGAAATTTTTGAACATCTTTACCATGAAATGACACCTCAATTAAAAGAACAACACGCAGAATATGAACAATTTTTAAAATCAAAAGAAGAAGGTAAATAAAAATGGCTTTAATGAATTTATTGCAAGCGGTTAATCATACCTTAGATCTCCAATTAGCTAAAAACCCTAAAGTAGTTGTTTTTGGTCAAGATATTGGTAAATTAGGAGGAGTTTTCCGTGTTACTGCAGGATTGCAAAAAAAATACGGAGAATCTCGTGTTTTCGATACTCCTATAGCCGAATCTGCTATCGTTGGTAGCGCGATTGGAATGTCTATGAACGGTTTAATTCCTGTAGCTGAAATTCAATTTGATGGGTTCCTTTATGTGGGATTAGAAGATTTAATCGCTCATGCTGCGAGAATGAGAAATCGTACTCGTAACAGTTTTTCTTGTCCTATGGTTTTAAAAGTTCCTGTTGGCGGCGGAGTTAAAGCATTAGAACATCACTCAGAGAGTTTAGAAGTTATTTTAGGTTCTATTCCTGGTTTAAAAGTGGTAGTTCCTTCTAACCCTTATGATGCTAAAGGTCTTTTAATTGCCGCTATTAATAGCCCAGATCCAGTTGTTTACATGGAACCTAAATATTTATATCGCGCAGGAAAACAAGAAGTTCCAGAAGAAGAATACGAAACAGAAATTGGTAAAGCGAACGTGGTTAAAGAAGGTACAGATGTAACTGTAATCGCTTGGAGTTCAGCTGTTTCCATCGTTCAATCCGCTTTAGAAAAACTAGAAGCTGATGGCATTTCTGTAGAATTAGTGGATTTAAGAACTATTAATCCGATTGATAGAGAAACAGTGCTTCATTCTGTAAAAAAAACTGGTAGATTAGTTGTAGTACATGAAGCTACTAAAACTTATGGACCAGCTGGTGAATTAATTACTTTAGCAAATGAATACGCTTTTGATTATTTAAAAGCCGCCCCTAGTCGTGTAACAGGTCATGATATCATCATGCCTTTAGCAAGAGGAGAATATCATCAATTTTTAAACGTTGATAAAGTAATTTATGGCATAAAAAAAGCTTTAAAAAATAATTTAAATAAAAAAAATTAAACAAATGAATGAGGGTAATAATATGTATGAATTAAAATTTGCTGATATAGGCGAAGGAATTAACGAAGGAACCATTTTAACTTGGAACTACAAAGTTGGAGACAAAGTTAAAGAAGGCGATGTTTTAGTAATTGTTGAAACTGATAAATTACAAGCTGACATAACTTCTCCTAAAACAGGTACTATTACTAAAATAGGTTATCAAGAGGGCGAAAATGTTAACGTTGGAGATGTTTTAGCTGTTATTGAAGAAGAATAATTTAAATAAAAAAAGGACGTTTTAAAAATGACAAATAATAACGACAATGTTTTAAGAACTACAAAAGAAGCTGTAGCAAACAACACAAATACTAATAATAACACAGAAGACGTAGAAATTCGAAAAATTTCTCGTTTAAGAAAAATAATTGCTAAAAAAATGAGCATTTCCAAAACAGTTATTCCTGAAGTAACTTTAATGGATGAAGTGGATATTACTAATTTAGTAGCTTTAAGAACTCAAATGAAACCGTTAGCTCAAGAAAAAGGCATTAAATTAACTTATATGGCTTTTATCGCTAAAGCGGTCGTTTTAGCTTTAAAAGAATATCCTGTTTTTAACGCTAGTTTTGATGATGAAAAAGAAGAATTAATCATTAAAAACTATATTAATTTAGGAATAGCTATTGACACTAAAGATGGATTAATTGTTCCTAATATTAAAAAAGTTGATAATTTAAGTGTTTTAGAATTAGCGAAAGAAATCCACACTTTATCTGTTGACACAGTGGGAAGAAAATTACAATTGCCTCAATTGCAAAAAGGTACTTTTACTTTAAGTAATTTTGGGGCCATTGATATTGCTTACGGTACGCCAATTATTAATCATCCGGAATTAGCTATTCTTGGTATTGGTAAAATAGTTAAAAAACCAATAGTTAAAAAAGGCGAAATTATTGTAGCTGATATGTTGCCTTTATCTTTAACGATCGATCACCGTATTATTGATGGCGCTGATGGTGGAAGATTATTGCAAAAAATTAAAGAATTATTGAATGATGTTAAAACTTTAGAAAATGATTTCACTGCTTTATAAAGAGGAAAATTATTTTTTGACTGAATTATAAAAAAGAGAAGTAAATTGATGGAAAGATATGATATTTTAATTATTGGCGGAGGACCTGGTGGTTATACTTCAGCTATTAAAGCGTCTCAAATGGGAGCTAAAGTTGCTTTAGTAGAAGACCATAAATTAGGCGGAATTTGTTTAAATTACGGTTGTATACCAACTAAAGCCTTTTTAAAAAGTGCTAAAATTTTTGACCTTTTAAAACATTCTAAAGAATACGGTATTGAAACTAATGCAGACGTAGAAGCGAATTGGACTTCTGTATTAGAACGTAAAAACAAAATAGTTAAACAATTAACTAACGGTATTTCTTTCTTAATGAAAAAAAATAAAATTGATGTTTATAAGGGATTTGCTGATGCATTATCAGCTCATCAAGTTCAAGTAGGCGATAAAATTTTAGAAACTAAAAAACTTATTATTGCTACAGGAGCGAGTGCGTTTATTCCTCCGATTAAAGGCGCTAAAGAAGCATTCAAAAACAAATACTTATACACAAGTAAAGAATTAGTTCAATTGGAAAAATTTCCGCAAAAATTAGTTATTATTGGCGGCGGAGTTATTGGTGTAGAGTTTGCGACTATTTTTAATAAATTCGGTGCTGAAGTAATTATTTTAGAAAGAGCGAACTCTATCTTAAATGTTATGGATAAAGATATTGTTGACGCTTACACTAAAAAATTAAAAAGCAACCAAATTAAAATTTTAACCGAATCTGAAGTAATGAAAATCGATAATAATAAAGTACATTACACTTATGAAAACGAAACACACGTGGAAGAAGCTGATATTGTTTTAATGGCAACTGGAACTAAACCTAATTTAAAAGGGATAGAAAAACTGAATTTACAAACTGACAGAACAGGCGTTATGACAGACGGCTTTTTAAAAACTTCTTTAGAAGACGTTTACGCTATTGGTGATGTTAACGGTAAATATATGTTAGCCCACGTATCGAGCCACGAAGGAATTATCGCTGTTACTCATGCTTTAGAAGCTGACGCTCATTTAAAACCAATGAATTACGATCGCGTGCCTTCCTGTGTTTACGGTTTCCCTGAAATCGCCACTATCGGTTGGACCGAAGAACAAGTGAAACTTAAAGACATTGAATATAAAGTGTCTAAAGTTCCTGTTAAAGCGATCGGTAAAGCTTTAGCTGACGGCGAAACAGATGGTTTTGCCAAATTAATCGTTGATAAAAAAGATCTTAAAGTTTTAGGCATGCATATTTTCTCTTATAATGCTACTGAATTAATTAGTGAAATCGGTGTAACTATGGAATTAGAAGGAACAGCTCATGATGTTGTTCGCACTATTCACCCACATCCAACTTTATCTGAATTAACTTTAGAAACTTTTTTAGGCGCGATTGATAAACCAATACATATGTAAAAATAATAATTTTAATGAGAAAAATAACCCATTTTTATGAGTTATTTTTTTCTAATTTTAATGATAAAATTTATTATTGAATAACCAAATATTATGATTCAAAAGAGAAATACAAAATGTTAATTGATACTCACGCTCATCTTAATTTAGATGATTATTCTAAAGATTTAAAAGATGTTATAAATAGAGCTGTAAAAAACGATGTTCAATATTTTATTGTTCCTGGTTTAGATCAGAAAACGAACGAAAAAGCCATCGAATTAGCCCTTCAACACCCTGAAATTAAAGTCGCTGTGGGGATTCATCCGTCTTATGTGACTAATGAAGATCCTTTCAGTATTGAAAAATATTTAAAACTTCCTCAAGTGGTGGCAGTGGGTGAAATTGGTATTGATTTATATCATGAACAAAAAACTTTGCCATTACAACAAAAAACTTTACAAGTTCAAGTTGAATTAGCGATTAAATATGATTTACCCATTATTTTGCACGCTCGTTCTTCTTTTGAGGAAATATATGAAATCTTGTTACCTTATAAAAACCAAATTAGAGGCGTTTTCCATTCTTTAGTAACCGATTTGGAAGCAGCTCAAAGAGTCATCGATTTAGGTTTTTATGTAGGCATTGGCGGGATTGTGACATATGAAAAAGCTTTGGAAGTTCATACTTTAGCGAAACAACTCCCTTTAGATAAAATCTTATTAGAAACTGATTCACCTTTTTTAACGCCTTCTCCCGAAAAAAAATCTCATAGAAACGAACCCGCTTTGGTGAAATTAGTAGCCGAAAAAATAGCTAGTTTAAGAAACATTACTTTAGAAGAAGTAGCTGAACAAACTACTCAAAACGTTAAAAAACTGTTTTTACCTAATTTTTAATTTATTCTCTTAACAACTTGATAATTGTTAGCAAGAAAGGTTTGTTTGTTATGAAATTTACTAAATCAGAATCAAATCAAATGATTAATTTAGAACAAAATTCTGAAGCATGGCATAAGCATAGAAACAACTATATTAATGCTTCAGAAGTTGCTGCTATTATGGGGTTAAATCCGTTTGAAACTAAACAAGCACTTTTTAAAAGAAAACTTTTTAAAGAAAAGATCGAAGACAATAATGCTATGCGTCATGGCAGACGTTTAGAACCGGAAGCGAGAATTTTTTTTAACGAAGTTAACAATATGGAATTCGTCCCTGCCGTGTTTACTAAAAATTTTATGTCTGCTTCTTTAGATGGTTGGCATCAAGAATCTAACAGCATTTTAGAAATTAAATGTCCTATTTCTTATAATAGTCCTTCTTGGAGCAATTTTGTGTTAAATAACGAAATACCTATGTATTATTATGCTCAAGTGCAAGCCCAACTCTTTTGTTCTGATACAGAAAAAGCTTTTTTCTTAGTGTATCAAACGTTTCAGAGTAGCAAGGTTAAGGAAATCCACAGAGACCCTAAATTTATTGAAGAAATGTATCAAAAAGCGCATGTTTTTTACAATCTTTTAAACGAAGCTAAAGAAATTTTAGATAAGTTAAAAGAAAAATGATCGTTTTTGATTGATTTGTTCTTTATAAAAGAGGATCAAAAAAAAATAATAACCTTTTTTTTGGAGGTTCTTTTTTTTGCTACATTTAATATGTTTTTTTTAGTGGTTGTTGATTGGTGTTTTATTAATTTGTTCAGAAAAATTTATTTAAGGGTATAAAAAAAATCAAACAAATTATTGGTCATACAGTAAATAAGGTTAAAAAATTTTTATCCCATCAATCCATCAATTGTTTTTTGTCATAAAATTTATATCAATCCTCATTAGAAGGTTTTTTTAACAATATACTTGCTTTTTAAAATTATCTTTGTGAGTTTTTTAATCTTTAACAAATTTAATGTTATAAATTATTAAACATTTCAAACTGAATAAATCTTTATTATTTATAAGTGATTGGGTTGGTACAATAAATTTAAAAATTTTTTATTTTCTTGAGAATTAGGTGTTTTATTCGTTAATGTTTTCGCTAAATTGAAAGTTTTATTATACAAAAAAACACTAAAGCTAAAATTAAAGTCGTAATTACTATATTGTTAATAGCCGATTTAAATACTTGTTACATTAAAGTTTCGTTTTTATTTGTTTTATCGTTGCTGATTTTTACCTCTTTTGTATTAACTTCAATAATAGATATAACTTTATTATATTATTCATAAGGACTAAGAACAAGATAAAACGATAAATAAAAAAAAGACTATCATTCGTTAATAATCTTTTTTTAATAATTAATAATTTTTAAAGAACTCAAATAAATTAAGCTCTTTCAACTTTTAATTTTTTTAATGCGCGGGCAGAAATATAAATTTTTTTAACTTTGCCTTTTTCATCAATAATACGAATTTTTTGCAAATTAGCTTTCCATGTTCTTCTAGAAGCGTTCATTGCGTGACTACGTTTATTTCCGAAAACAGTCGTTTTCCCTGTGTAATAACATTTGCTCATTATGTAGGATACCTTTCTTTCTTAAAAAAACATTATATAAAACATTTCTGATCGATAATAAAAAATCAATCATATTTCTATCGTAAAAAATGTTTCTCAATTACTTTTATTATAACAAAATACCGACTAAATTAACATTTTATTTTCCTTTTACAAAAAAAAGAAGTCTTTTGCGATAAATATTTATTTTACTTTTTTAAGTTTAAAAATGTCATGCATATTTTGGATAACATAATCTGACCAAGGGCTTAATAAAATTAAAACAATAAAAAAAGATAAAAATAAAATAGAATCAAAACGATCTAATAGACCTCCGTGACCGGGAACAAGATTACTGAAATCTTTAATTTTATAGTCTCTTTTAAATTTAGAAGCGATTAAATCCCCCATTTGAGCAATAATAGAATTAATAATAGCGAAAACCACTAAAAAAATAACTGCTCGATAATTGTTTAAAGAACTACTATAAAATAAAAGAGCTAACAAAGTAGTCGCCACTATGGCGCCTAAAAAACCTTCCCAAGTTTTTTTGGGACTTACGCTCGGAAATAAAAACCTTTTGCCATATAAATTACCAATAAAATAAGCGAAGCTATCACTAGCAATAGTGATTAAAAACAAGTGCAAAAACCATTTGTAACTTATTAATATTAAACTTAAAAAAGAAGCACTAAAAACACTAATATAAGCAAAAATTAACAATACATGAGTTAAATGTTGAGTACGAAAAGAAGAGTTAAAAAGAAAATATAGAAATAAAGCGAAAGCTAAACCGAATAAAATAAATAAAGCGTATTTAGAAAAGTTTGATAAACAACTGATTAAATGCGTTTGTTCTGGAGGAGAATCAACAATAATATGTTTGTCCTTAAAAGAACCCAAAATAACCCCTAATAAAGACAAAAAAAGAAAAACACTAAATAAACTCATGATGATCATGTGCCTTTGGGAATATTTTTGATTTTGACGATTCACTTTTAACATTTCTATAGAAGAATGGAACACAAAAAGAAGCACTGTTCCTAAACTCATATAATCAAAAGAATTTATTTCTTTGTTATAATCGATGCAACGAAAAAAACCAAAAAAAGATAAAGCGACCAAAAACATTCCTAATCCGATATAATTTTTTTTAGATGACATATTTTTATCGTCTCTTTTTAAATTTTTAATAATTCTTTATTTTTTTTAACAGTTTCTGTTTCTAAAAGTTTAATAAAATGATTATTTAAATCTTGAATTTGTTTTAATAAAGCGTTTTCTTCATCTTTTGCTAATTTTAATTTTTTAACTTTATCATTGCCGGAACGACGTAAATTTCTTACTATAACTTTAGTTTGTTCAGAAATTTTTTCTACTTCTTTGGTTAAAAGTTTTCTTTTTTCTTCTGTAGGTTGAGGAAAAACTAATTTAATCGAAACACCATCTGTTTGAGGAGTAATTCCTAAATCAGAAGCTAATAAAGCTTTTTTAATATTAGGCACTAAAGTAGTGTCAAAAGGTTTAATATGAATTTGGTTTCCTTCTACGATAGAAATCATACTAATATGCTTTAAAACTGTTTCTGCGCCGTAATAATTAATAGTGATTTTATCTAATATTTTCGGGTTAGCCGCCCCAGTTCTAATGTTGGAAAATTGCGTCAACATTGAGTCTTTAGAAATATTCATTTTTTGTTTTAAATCTGTTAAAATTTCTTGTGTCATTTCATGCATTTTATTTTCCCTCCTTAGAAGTGATGATAGTCCCTATTTTTTCTTTTAAAATGATTTTTTTGATATTACCTTTGATGTTCATATCAAAAACAAAAATATCAATACCATTTTCCCAACATAAAGAAATGGCTGTTATATCCATCACATCTAACCTTTGAGCGATAACGTTTTTATGTTCTATTTTTTTAATTAAAACAGCGTCATTATGTTTTTTAGGATCTTTATTATAAACACCTTCAATACCGTTTTTAGCCATTAAAATAACGTCTATATTTAATTCAGCTGCTCTTAAAGCAGCAGCAGTATCGGTGGAAAAGTAAGGAGAACCAACCCCAGCTCCTAAAATAACTACACGATCTTTATCTAAATGGCGTAACGCTTTACCTTTGATGTAAGGTTCAGCCACGGCAACCACATGAAAAGCCGTCATAACCCTAGTTTGAATGTCTAAATTGACTAAAGCATCTTGTAAAGCTAAAGAATTGATAATAGTGCCTAACATTCCCATATAGTCTGATTGACTACGTTCCATACCTAATTCTTGACCAATATGACCTCGCCAGATATTTCCTGCACCAACAATAATAACTATTTGTAAACCTAAATCTTTAATTTCTTTAATTTCTTCAGCAATTTTTTTAACTTTTTGTGGGTTGATGTTAAAATCGTCTCCTTTTAAGGCTTCCCCGCTTAATTTTAAAAGAATTCTTTTAAACATTTTATTCCCCTTTGCTAATTTTTATTTTTTATTATAGTTAGAAAATGAATAAATATTAGTTTTATTGCTCGTTTTGTTATGCTGTTTCGCCCACTTCAAAGCGGTAATAAGCGATAACGTTAGTTTGATTAGCTTGTAAAAATTCTTTTACTTTTTGATCAGTATCGTTGTAAAAAGGTTGTTCTAATAAACAAATTTCTTCTAAAATTTTATTTAAACGATTGTTAGCAATTTTATCTAATAAACCACTCGGTAAATTTTGCTTTGCTTTTTCGTTAATAGTTTTTTCTAATAAAAGTTGTTTTTCTGTTTTAATAAAATTAGGGTCAACCACTTCTTTACTTAAAAATTTCGGGTTAAAACCAACTACATGGATAGGAATATGTGTTTGTGCTTCTTCGTTTTGTTTATCAAGATGCACTAAAGCGGAAATTCTTCCTCCTTGATGTTTGTAAAGCCCAAAACTTTCGTTATCTTTTTTATAAACAGTTTGAATTCTTTTTAAAACGATTTGTTCTTTAATAATAGCTGCTTTATCTAAAATAATGTTTTTAACGCTTTGTCCGTTCCAATGATAATTTAAAAAGTCTTCCACAGTTTTAACGGATGCATCAGCATCTAATAAACTATTTTTCAGTTGTTCTAGTAATGCGATAAAGTGTTCGTTTTTAGCCACAAAATCAGTTTCTGAGTTAAGTTCAAATAAAACAGCTTTATTACCTTTAAAAGCGACATTAGTTAAACCTTCGGCTGAAACTCTATCTTTTTTTTCTTTAGCTTTAATCATGCCTTTTTCTTTTAAATAATTTACAGCTTTTTCCATATCGCCTTGAGCATGTTCTAAAGCTTGTTTACAATTCATCATTCCTGATTGAGTTTTTTTTCTTAATTCTTTAATCATTTCTATTGTGATTTTCATTTTCGTTCTCCAAATTTTTATTAAGTCTTTCTTTCTTTTGTATTAAGAAATATAAGTAAAATTGTTTGTTTAGTAAAAAAGATGTTTATTTAGAAACATCTTTTTTACTAATTGATTATAAAAAATATTTTGTCTGTTCAAAGTTGTAATTAATTAGTAGAAACGTTTTCTTTTTCTACATTTTGATCTTTATTTTGAGTTTTTTCTGCATCAACAGTTTCTGGCGTTGATTCAGATGGTTTTTCGCCAGATTCATCAGTTGTTTCTTCAACAGGTGCTTCTTGGTTAGAACCGCTACCTTCAATAACTGCATCAGCGATGATAGAAGTAATTAATTTTACCCCTTTAATAGCATCGTTATTCGCAGGAATGATGTAATCTACTGAATCAGGATCACAGTTACTATCTACGATTCCAAAAATTTTAATACCTAATTTTCTCGCCTCAGCGATAGCTATAGTATCTTTTTGCACATCAACGATATAAATAGCTTGCGGCAATTGAGACATGTTTTTGATTCCGCCTAAAAACTTTTCCAACTTATCTCTTTGTTTTTTTAAGGTAGCTACTTCTTTTTTAGAAAGTAATTTCCATACGCCATCTTCTTCTTGTTTGTATAACTCTTTTAAATAATTAATTCTTGTTAAAATAGTTTGGAAATTAGTAAAAGTACCGCCTAACCATCTTTGGTTAATATAATATTGATTTGCTCTTTCCGCTTCTTGTTTAATAATATGTTGGGTTTGTTTTTTAGTTCCTAAGAATAAAACTTTCCCTCCTTCTTCTACTATTTGCACAAGCTTTTTGTATGAATTTTCAACAGCTTCCAATGTTTTTTTCAAATCGATAATGTGAATTCTATTTCTAACAATAGGAACCCCATCGTTGGAAGAAAATAAATATGGTTTCATTTTGTAATGACATTTTTTAGCTGCGTGACCAAAATGTATTCCTGATTCTAACAATTGTTTTATTGTAACAACACCCATGATTCTGAGTACTCCTTTTTAAATTTACTTATTTTGAAGAATGAGATGTAAAATTTTTTTCACATGAATAACGTTTTTAATTTAATAAATTTAAGAAATTAAATTATAATTTATTATTATTCA